>NZ_JAODYT010000004.1:0-147398 GCF_029834875.1 Pseudomonas sp. GD04158
CATAATGCCGCCCCTCGCGAGCACCGGACAGGTGCCGAAGCAACACCCAGCCGGAAAGGACTCGCGGCCAACACCACCAACAAGGACGATGATCCATGCAACTGCGCACCACCCTCTCCGCTTTTGCCCTCTCCAGCGCCGTGCTTCTGACCGGCTGCCAGAACATGTCTCCCGACGCCATGCTGCAATCCGGCCTGATGGCCGTGCAAGCCGCGACCCTGAGCGATGCCGAAGTGAAAAGCATGTCCGACCAGGCCTGCGCCGAAATGGACGCCGCAGCCAATGTCGCCGGCCCGACCAGCCCCTACGCCAAGCGTCTGGACAAGATCGCCAGCAACCTCGGCCATCAGATCAACGGCACGCCGATCACCTACAAGGCCTACCTGGCCGACGACGTCAATGCCTGGGCCATGGCCAACGGCTGCGTGCGCGTCTACAGCGGCCTGATGGACCTGATGACCGACAACGAAGTGGAAGGCGTGCTCGGCCACGAAATCGGTCACGTCGCCCTCGGCCACACCAAGAAGGCCATGCAGACCGCCTACGCCACTGCCGCCGCACGCAATGCGGCCGCTGCTTCGGGCAATGGCACCGTCGCTGCCCTGTCCGCCTCGCAGCTTGGCGCCATGGGCGAACAGCTGGTCAATGCGCAGTTCTCGCAAAGCCAGGAAACCGCGGCCGACAACTTCTCCTTCGACCTGCTGACGCAGCGCAACATCCCGCGTGAAGGCCTGGTCACCGCGTTCGAGAAACTGGCCAAGCTGGGCGGCGGCGAAAGCAGCATGTTCGACTCGCATCCGGGCTCCCACGACCGCGCCAACAACATGCGCACCCGTCTGGCGGCCAAGTAAGCCCCTCCCGAGGGGCTGCAACGCAGCCCCTTCTCGTTTGCGATATGACCATGCCGACTCTGTACAAGTACCTGAGCCTAGTGTTCCTGCCGCTCACTGCCTGGGCCGATTACGACATGCAGTACCAGGCCTGCCGGGACGCCAGCGGAGCGATCAACAACGCCAGCGTCGCCGGCTGCGCCGAGGGCGTCTCCGAAGCGGCGAAGAAAGAAATGAACCGGGTCTACCAGCAGCTTTTTCTCAAGCTGCAGGAAGGTGCGCCGCAAGATGCCCAGCAACTGGAGGCGACGCAGAAGGCCTGGCTGATCTACCGCAACGGCCAATGCGACCTGCAGGGCAAGCACGTCGGCTCGCCGATGTACTACACCTGCCCGATGCAGTTGAACATTCAGCGCGTCGAGGAGCTGAAGTTCCTGCTGGAAAACGGCGGTTAGCCGAGCTGCCCGCGCAGGCTGACGCTCGGCGCCAGCCACACTTGCTCCAGCCCCAGCCAGTGCGCCAGCGCACGCAGCGAATCGCCCAGCGCCAGGCGCGCCTCGTCGCTCAACACCGCTTCTTCCAGATGCACGGCATGCACCGCCAGGCGCCCGGCCGCGCGCTCGCTGCGCAGGTCCACCCGCGCCAGCAGGCGCTCGTGATGCAGGAAGGGCAGCACGTAATAGCCGTATACGCGCTTGGCCTGCGGGGTATAGATCTCCAGGCGGTAGCGGAAGCCGAACAGCCGCTCGGTGCGCTCGCGTTCCCAGATCAGTGAATCGAACGGCGACAGCAGCGCGCTGTGACGGATGCGCCGCGGTACGCGCGGCTCGCCCCGACAGTAGGCCGGCTGCCGCCAGCCCTGCACTGCGACCGGCAATAGCTCGCCCGCCTCCACCAGCTCGGCGATACGGCGCTTGCTGTCGCCGGCATCGAGCCGGTAGTAGTCACGCAGATCCTTCTCCGTCGCCACGCCCAACGCATCGGCCGAACGCAGCAACAGGCGCCGCTGCGCATCGTCCTCATCCAGTTCGGCATGATTGAGCAGCTCAGCCGGGATGACCCGCTCCGGCAGATCGTACAGACGCTCGAAACCGCGGCGTCCGGCCACCGTCACCAGGCCTGCGGCGAACAGCCACTCCAGCGCCATCTTTTCCGCACTCCAGTCCCACCAAGGGCCGGCCTTCTCAGTACGACTGGACAGACTGCCGGCGCCCAGCGCACCGCGCTCGCGCACGGCCTGCAGCACGGTCTCTATGGCGTCGCGCCGCTCCACGCCGAAGCGCGCCAGCCCCGGGTAGATGCCCTGGCCATCGGCGGCCCGGCGCATGCGCCAGCGCAGCAGCGGATAGAGTTCCAGCGGCAACAGCGAAGCCTCGTGTCCCCAGTACTCGAACAGGCGCCGACGGCGCGCCCGGCCCCAGGCCAGTTCGTCGAGGTGCTCGGCCTGGTAGTGGCCAAGGCGGGAAAACGCCGGCAGGTAATGCGAGCGCACCAAGGCGTTGACCGAATCGATCTGCAGCACGCCGAGGCGTTCGATCTGCGCCTGCAAGTGCCGGTGGGCGATGGCGCCGCGCGGGGTACGGCCGAACCCCTGAGCCGCCAGGGCCAGGCGGCGCGCTTCGGCGAGAGAAAGTGAGAGCGTCATGGCGAGCCAGCCTATCAGGCCGGCGCCGCGAACGCATGGCGGAAGGTGAAGGCCTGCTGCGTGGCGCCATGCTCGCGCAAATGCGCCAGACGCTCGGCCGCCTCGACCACGTCCGGACGATGCCCGGCCGGCACCCACCACAACACCTGGTGCGCCTGTTCGACGCGCTCGAACCATTCGCGGCGGCGCTTGAGCATCTCGGTATGCGCGGATTTGTAGACGTAATCGCTGAGCGACTGCACGTCCTGCCAGACCGACATGTTCACCAGCACCTCGTCACCGAACGGGCGGATCGCCGTGGCATCGCCCGCCTCGTCCTGCAAACGCCAGACATAGCCAGGCGAGGCTTCGGCCAGGGCATTGACGCGCTGCAGGTTGGCGACGAAATCGGCCATTCCCGGCGATTCCAGCGGTGCCTTCATCCAGGCGATGTTCAGTTGGGCCAAGTGATAAGCGGACAAATTCCAGCCTCCTTGCAGGCAAAGCATCAGGATCGTTGCGGCAAACCGCGCCAGTCAGCGAAGCGCCGACGCAGCCAGGCCTCGCTGCTGACCAGGGTGATGCCCGACAGCACCAGTGCCGCGCCGATGATGAAGTTCAGCGTCAGCGGCTCGTCCAGCACCAGCACGCCGAAGCTGACGCCGAACAGCGGGGTCATGAAGGAGAACACCGCCATGTTCGAAGCCAGGTAACGGCGCAGCAGCCAGAACCAGGTCAGGTAGGTGAAGAACGACACCACCACGCCCTGCAGCAGGATGCTGCCGATGGCGATCGGGCTCCAGCGCAACTGGCCAAGATCGACCACCGCCAGCGCATAAGCGAGCAGCAACGCGAAGGCCACCGCCAACTGATAGAACAGCGTCAGCCCAGGCGGCGCCTCGGACAGTCGAGAAGCGCGCACCACCACCGTGGTAGCGCCCCAGGCCATGCCGGCGCACAGCCCCAGCACATCACCAAGCAGCATACCGGCATCGATCTGGGCCCAGTTGCCGCCCACACCGAAGGCCATCACCACACCGCCAAAACACAGCGCGATACCCAGCCACTGCAGACGCCGCAGGCGCTCGCTGGGCAGCAACAGGTGCAGCCCAAGCGCCGAGAAGATGGGCGCGGTATAGAGAAACACCGCCATATGCGAGGCCGTGGTATGGCGCAGACCCAAGGCGATGAAGAAGAACTCCAGGGCGAACAGCACGCCTGCCAGCAGTCCGGCCAGCCAAGTCGCGCTGACCCAGTCGCGCCAACCGCGCTGCCATAACAACAGCAGCCCGACCAGCAGTGCGGCGATGCCGGAGCGCAGGGCCACCTGCAGCATGGGCGCGATGTCGTCCGCCGCCAGCTTGATGGCCACCTGCTGGCTGCCCCAGATGGCGCAGAGCAGCAGCATCAGTTGGAACAGGAAAAAATCGGCGCCCTTGCGTTCCGCGCTCATTCAACAACTCCAGTCATTACTCGTCACTTTTTCAGCGGATCATCCCAGAATGGCCGTTCGGCCTCCTGCATCACATCGGCGCGGGACAAGCCCAGGTCCTTCAGCGCAGCGGCATCGAGCCGAGCCAGTTGCCGACGCTGGCGCGCCAACTGCTGCCAGCGACGCAGCATACGCCACATGGCTGCCAATGACGGCAGGCGCTCGAAGTGGATGGCCTGTGCCAGTGCATAACCTTTCTGACCTTTCATCTTTTCGCCCTCCCTGTGGGGTTGGCGTAATTGTCGGGCCGCGCTTAAGATCAATCCAACGAATGTTATTTATAGTATCCATCTCGAGGATTGATGAATGGCCTACCACCCCAGCATTGATACCGAACTGCTGCGCAGCTTCGTGGCCATCGCCGACACCGGCGGCTTCACCCGCGCCGCGGAAACGGTCAATCGCACCCAATCGGCCGTCAGCATGCAGATGAAGCGGCTGGAGGAAGACGTGGTACAGCGACCGCTGTTCGAGCGCGACGGCCGCCAGGTGCGGCTGACGCCCGAAGGCCAGGTGCTGCTGGGTTATGCGCGGCGCATTCTCAAGCTGCACGGCGAAGTGCTCAACACCCTGCGCGAACCGCACATGGTCGGCGCCGTGCGCATCGGCACGCCGGACGACTATGTGATGCGTTTCCTGCCGGAAATACTCTCGCGCTTCGCCCAGGCCTACCCGCTGGTGCAGGTGGAGGTGCATTGCGAACCCTCCGGCCAGCTGTTGCTGCGCCAGGATCTCGATCTGACCATCGTTACCCGCCAGCCCGGCAAGGAGATCGGCCAACTGCTGCGCCAGGAGCGCTTCGCCTGGGCCGTGGCCCAGGGCTTCTGCCCGCACGAGCAGAACCCCATGCCGCTGGCCATGTTCAACGCCGACTGCTTCTGCCGCGAATGGGCCTGCAACGCGCTGGATGCGATGAGTCGCCCCTATCGCATCGCCTATACCAGCCCCAGCCTGTCGGCGATCTTCGCCGTGGTACGCGCCGGCCTGGCCGTCACCGCGCAGCTGCAAAGTCTGATCACCCCGGACTTGCGCATTCTCGGTGAGGCCGAAGGCCTGCCCCTGCTGCCACTGACCAGCATCGTGCTGCTGCGCAACGAAAGCAGCCAGTCCCCGGTGACCGAGTGCCTGGCCGAACATATCGTCGAAGGCTTCCGGCTATAGGCCGCCGGATTCCAGCGCCAACAGCAGCGCGCAGAGCAGCAGGAAGCCGCAGAACAGACTGCGCAGCAGACGCTCCGGCAGCGAGTGCGCCAGGCGTACCCCCCAGCTGATGCTGAGCAGGCCGCCAATGGCCAGCGGCACGCCCATCCACCAGTTGACGTGATGGTGCACCGCATAGGTGAGCAAAGTCACCCCGGTGCTCGGCAGCGCCAGCGACAGTGAAAGCCCCTGCGCCACCACCTGGCTGGTGCCGAACACGCTGGTCAACACCGGCGTCGCCACCACCGCGCCGCCCACACCGAACAGACCGCCCATGGCGCCGGACACCCCGCCCAGCACGCCGAACCAGCCCCAGTGATGGCGCAGCTCGCCGCTGGCCGGTACCTGAGCCATCAGCATGCGCAGCAGGTTGTAGGCTGCCAGCGCCAGCAGGAAGCCGACAAAGGCCCAGCGCATGGTGCGCGAGTCCACCTCCACCGCGTACAGCGAGGCCAGCCAGGCGCAGAAGAAACTGGTGACACCCAGCAGCAGGGCATAGCGCAGGTCGATACGGTTTCTCTGGTGGTAACGCCAGATCGCCAACATCACGTTCGGCACCACCATCACCAGGGCGGTGCCCTGCGCCAGTTGCTGATCCAGCCCGAAGACAATGCCCAGTACCGGAATGGCGATCAGCCCGCCGCCGATGCCGAACAACCCTCCCAGCGTTCCCAAACCCAGCCCCAGCAACAGATTCGGCAACAGGTCGAACAGATTCATGGCACCTCCAGACAGTGGAAGGCATGTTAAGCAGCCTCGGCTAGCGCGGAAACGCACAGCAACGCAAAATGGCTGTGCCGATTACGCACAAGCAGATCACCATGAACCCCGATGCCCTGACCGACCAGCTGGAACTCTTTCTCGACGTGCTGGAAACCGGCAGTTTCTCTGCCGCTGCCCGGCGTCACCCGCTCACGCCTTCGGCGGTGGCCCGGCGCATCGACGCGCTGGAGCGCGCCCTGGGCAGCAGCCTGTTCAGCCGCAGCACCCATGCGGTGCGCGTGACCCCGGCGGGCCTGGCATTCGCCGAACGTGCCCGGCGCATTCTTGCCGAGTTGCACCTGGCGCGTGCCGAGGCGGTATCGCTGAGCAGCGCGCCGGAAGGGTTGATTCGCATCGACGCACCCTCGCCCTTCGGTCGCCGCCACCTGGCACCCGCGATTGCCAACTTCCTGCGCGCCAACCCCGGGCTCGACGTGCAGCTGCGCCTGATCGACAGTTTCACCGACCTGCAGGGTGAGCATCTGGGCGAGGTGGACATCGTCGTACGCATCGGCCCGCTGCCGGACAGTCGCCTGGTCGCCACCCCGCTGGCGTCGATGACCCGCATCGTCTGCGCCAGCCCGGACTACCTGCGCCGCCGCGGCATCCCGCGCAGCCCGCTGGAGCTGGAGCAACACGACGGCCTGGACTGGGACAGCCTCGCCCCACCCTACGCCTGGCGCTTCGAGGTCGACGGCAAGCTGCAACTGTGCAAGCCCAAACGCCTGCGCCAGACCAGCAACAATGCCGAGACCCTGCTGTTCAGCGCCCTCGCCGGCCTGGGCGTCGCCCACCTGCCCACCTGGATGAGCAGCGAGCATCTGCAGCGTGGCGAGCTGATCCCGCTGTTCTGCGAGCAGGGCCTGCCGGCCGCTGAGCCGGTGAGCATCTACGCGCTGCGCCTGGAACGCGAAGCCAGCCCGCGCACACGGCTGCTGCTGAGCTTTCTCAAGCAGCGCTTCGGCTTCCCGCCGCCCTGGGACCAGGCACTACAGGCCAGCCTGGCGACACCGCAGCAGTAGGATCATGCGCCGCGCGCCCCACGCAAACCACCGCGTAACAGCCACAAAAAACCCGGCGCGAAGGCCGGGTTCTTCGTAGCGTTCAAGCTCAGGCCGGAGCCTGGGTGCGGCCCTTGTAGGAACCGTCACGGGTATCGATCTCGATCCAGTCGTCGATGTCAACGAACTCGGCAACCTTGATCTCGGTGCCGTTGCGCAGCTTGGCAGGCTTCATCACCTTGCCGGAAGTGTCGCCACGGGCAGCGTTCTCGGTGTAGACAACCTGACGCACGATGGTGGTCGGCAGGTCGACGGAGATCACCTTGCCTTCGAAGAACACGGCTTCGCAGACGTCGGTCATGCCTTCTTCGATGAACGGCAGAACGCTTTCCAGATCTTCGGCACGCAGCTCGTAGGAGTTGTACTCCGGATCCATGAACACGTAGTCCTCACCGCTGATGTAGGACAGGTTCACTTCCTTGCGCTCGAGAATCACCGGCTCCATCTTGTCGTCGGCTTTGTAGACGGTCTCGGTCTTGGAACCGTTGAGCAGGTTCTTCAGCTTCATCTTGACGATGGCGCTGTTACGACCGGACTTGGTGAACTCGGCCTTCTGGATCAGCCACGGCTGGCCATCGATCAGGGCCACGCTGTTGACTCTCATTTCTTGTGCAGTTTTCATGCGGATATCCGAAATATGCGGGAGGTACAGAAATCTAGGCCGCGTATGATAGCCAATTTAGGTAAAACTGTTCCAGCGCTGTGGCAAGGTCCGGCCGAGCGGCCTGCGAATCGCACCAGCGCTCGGCATGTTGCTGCAATACCGGCCACGCGTGCAGAAGCGCAGGCCAGGCCTGCTCCATCCCCTCTCCGGCATTCCATGCGCGCCACCACGCGGCATGCGCAGCGGCGACGTCCGACGGCAACTCGGCGCCATAGAGCGCCAGGAAAGCCTCCAGCTTGTCCCAGTGCGCCCCTTCCTCCTGCGGGTAGATATGCCAGAGCAGCGGCCGCCCGGCCCACTGCGCGCGGATAAAGGAATCCTCGCCGCGCACCGCATTGAGGTCGCAGCACCACAGCAGACGGTCGTAATCGTCCTGAGCAAGAAAAGGCAGCACATGAATCTGCAGATTGCCACGCCGGCGCTGATCACCCGGCGCCAGCTGCGCGTCACCGAGCCAGACCTGCAGATCGGCGAGAATCTTGCCTTGCGGCACCAGCAGCTGAGTCGCTTGCGCGCCGGCTGCCAGCGCATCGAGCCAGCCCGCCAGCCCGGCATTTTCGTAGGCGAACAGCGAGATCAAGCGCGCCCCGGCTACACGCACCACACCGAGCGATTGCAGAAACGCCTGCCGCGCCGACGCATCGGCCTGAAAGGCGCGCCGCCGCGCCAGTAGCTCGGCCTCACGCAACAAGCCCCCCGTGCCCGCCACGAACCCGGGAAAGAAGAAGAACTTCTGCAAACCGCCCGGCTGAGGTGATGGCAGGCCATGACACCCGGCAACCCAGTCTTCGGCGCTGAGGTATTCCAGGTTCAGCCACAGACGCCGCGAGCCGCGCGCCGTCATCGCCTCTATATAGGAAGGTGGCAACTGGCAGGCGAAGGCCTCGATCACCACCTCCGCCGGCTCAACCGCCGGGAACGGCTCACGCCAGTGACGCACCTCGACACCCGAACGCAGCTGACTCTCGGCGTCGGGATTCGCTGCAGGGCACAGGCGCACGAAGGCGCTCAGCTCATCGACCCAAAGGCGCACCGCATGCCCCTGCTCGGCCGCCAGCTGCCGAGCCAGCCGCCAGGTCACGCCAATGTCGCCGTAGTTGTCCACCACGCTGCAGAAAATGTCCCACCTGGCCACACGGCGCCCCTCGAACAAATGATCGCCATTCTACCCGGCAGACAAGAAAAAGCCCGCCAGAGGCGGGCCAAGGGGAGCGCTGGAGCGAGCGCGGGGTAAAACGGTAATCAGGCCAGCAGCAAGTCACCCTCGCGCCGGGCAGCGGTGCTGAGCAGCCACACCGCCTGGCAAGCCAGCGCCGCCTCACGCGAAGCGAAGGGCCCGGCCTTGGGTTGACCATCGACCATCAGCAGCCAGCACGCCATATGACCATCGGCTCTGAGCTCAGCCGGCACGGCGCTACCAACCAGGGACACCACATCGATACGGGGCATAGCCACCTCCAATCCAACTCAATTTCTGTTGCGATCGACAGTAGGCCACCGGCTCGCCAGATAGAAATCAGCGTTCTCGATAGTGACCATGGTTATTGCCAATGGACCACCGGGAGCGGCCAGGGCCAAGGTTGAGGTGAGGCTTCACGCAAGCCCACACAGGTTGCGCCGGAGATGGGCAAAAGCAAAAAGGCAGCAAACAAAAAGCCCCGAGAACTTTTCAGCTCTCGGGGCTTCATGTATTGCGAAAGTGGCGGTGAAGAAGAGATTCGAACTCTTGATACGGTTTCCCGTATACACACTTTCCAGGCGTGCTCCTTCAACCACTCGGACACTTCACCGGATCTCGACGTTTTGGCGTTTACCCCGTCGAGGCGCGCTAATTTAGTCGAATGTTTTCCCGATGGCAAATTTTTTTTAAAGGATTCATGCGCTTAAGAGCGAAGCGGGTTTTCGTCGTGCTCGCTGGCGGGTTGATCGTCGAAGCGCGTATGACCAAACAGCAGGAAGCCCAGCGAGGCAAACAGGCCGGCGCCGAACAGCAGCAGGACGCCGGTGGGGCTGCGCAGCAGCTGGCTTTCGCTGAACAGGACCGCTGCCAGCAACAGACCGATCACGGCGATGACATAAAGGATGGAGTACAGGGTATTCATGGGTAGCTCTCCTTCGGTTCGCTACACCTTATTGCCGCGCGACGTCTCTCGGCCAATTGCCATCCGGCATCGCCGCGATAGGCAAAAACACTGACCCACCAGTCAGCCACGGCGCTTTACCAGAGCGATTCCGCTGAGTACCTTCTGCCCACATTCAGCCCTGCGGCCCTAACAAGGAAAACTGCCATGAGCGACCTGATCAGCTACCAACTCGAGGACGGCATCGCCACCCTCACCCTGAGCAACGGCAAGGTCAATGCCATCTCCCCTGACGTGATCGCCGCCTTCAATGCAGCGCTCGATCGTGCGGAGCAGGATCGCGCCATCGTCGTCATCACTGGCCAGCCAGGCATTCTTTCCGGCGGCTATGATCTGAAGGTGATGACCTCCGGCCCGCAGAATGCGATCAACCTGGTGGCTGCCGGTTCTACCCTGGCGCGGCGCATGCTCGCTCACCCCTACCCGATCATCGTCGCCTGCCCGGGTCATGCCGTGGCCAAGGGGGCATTCATCCTGCTGTCCGCCGATTACCGTATCGGCGTGGAAGGCCCGTTCAACATCGGCCTGAACGAAGTGCAGATCGGCATGACCATGCACCATGTCGGCATCGAGCTGGCCCGCGACCGTCTGCGCAAATCCGCCTTCCATCGTTCGGTGATTAATGGCGAGATGTTCGACCCTGCCGGTGCAGTGGATGCCGGCTTCCTCGACAAGATCGTGCCGGCCGAGCAACTGTTGGCCACCGCTCAGGCAGTGGCGCAGCAGATGAAGAAGATCAACATGACCGCGCACAAGAACACCAAGCTGAAGGTGCGCAAGGCGCTGCTGGAAACCCTCGACGCCGCCATCGAGATGGACAAGCAACACCTGCTGTAAGCACGCGCTGACGCATAAATGAAAAGCGCCGCTTCCGTTAAGGTCGCGGCGCTTTTTTCTTTGCGCGTCTCGGCTGTCGAATGTCGGGGCGCGCTGCGCTCAGCCGGAATAGTCCAGCGCCGTCCAGGCCCGGCTGAGCCCCTGGTTCAATACGCAGTTGGGGTTGCCCAGTTGTTCGTTGAAGGCGGCGGGCAGCAGCGTGGTTTCACCCTCCGCGGCGCCATGTCGCTCGGTCAGCCATTGCAGCTTGCCGCAGTTGGGGGTGTCGATCACGTAACTGGCGGCGATGTTGGAATGATGGCTGGGTAGGCGAATCACATCCAGCACCCGGCCAACCTCCTCCACTCTGCGACCATCGGACACCAGCACGGCCCAGGCCTGCTCGCCCTCGATCACCAGGTACGCGCCATTGGCCTGCGGTCGCTCGACCTGGGGCTGAGCGCAGCCGTACAGGAAGACCGATAGCACAATCGTCATCAGCATCTGTTGCATTGCCAATTCTCCTCTCGCAAGGCGCCCGTCTTGCGGGCGGACAGGTCTGCAGTGGCCTTACTATTCCTCAATACTGTTTATTTGTACAGTATTTTTAGATTAGGCTTGGCATCACAGGTAAATGACCTTTTGCACAGGAGCGCTACCATGCTGGACGTACTGCAGTTGAAACACCGGGTGAACCGCATGCCGCTGGAGCGGGTGCGCGAGATGGTCGAGGAGCTGCAGCTCGAGGGCATCGTCACCGAGAGCCGCACCCCCTTCAATCGTCAGCACTTCAATACCTGCTTCGCCGAGATCGAGGCCCTGCTGCAGCGCGCCGGCTACCACCGCCAGCTGGACGTGGTCGGCTACCAGGGGCTGGCCTATGCATTGTTCGATCCGGCCCGCTGGGAAGCCGTCGAAGTGCTGCGCTGGCTGCGCGATTTCGTCGAGGAGGCGCGCGTTCAACCGGCTTCCTGAGCCTTCCAGGCGAACCAAAAAGGCTCAGCGTCGCCTGCCCATGCACGGCATTGGCTCAGAAACATGCAGGGCGAGCCGCGCGCTCGCTCGCCGCGCATGCTGTCAATCGACCTCAACAAGCATCTGCAACTTCTTGATTAAAAACGGTTAGCTGCTGGCCGGCTTGTATCCAGCCTCTACCTGCCAGGCGCCGCATGGTGCTGCTCGGCTGTTATACGTGAAAGCTGGCAAGCCCCTTGCTAAGTCACTGTCAACCATCCTGCGTAGCACGCCAACGGCGGCGGGCCGAGGATCACGGACAACGGCGTCCGTCAGGTCACCTCCCTCTCATTTGAGGTGGCCTGGCGTACGCCGTTTTTGTTTATGCGCCTGACAAGGATTAGACCCATGACCGATCGTGATTCGAACAAGCCGCTGGACACCAGCCGCCGCAACTTCCTCAAGCAATCCATCGCCCTGGCCGGCGCCGTGAGCGGTATCGCCGCGCTCGGCCTGTCCGCCCCCGCTTCGCTGCGCAGCGCGGCCTGGGCCGCCGGCTCCGACGCACCGGAGAAGGCCGCGCTGACGGTTGGCTTCATTCCACTGACCGATTGCGCCTCGGTGGTGGTAGCCGCGACACAGGGTTTCGGCGAGAAATATGGCCTGACCATCAACCCGAGCAAGGAGGCCTCCTGGGCCGGCGTGCGCGACAAGCTCAACACCGGCGAACTGGACGCTGCCCATGTGCTTTACGGCATGATGTACGGCGCCCAGCTCGGCCTGGCCGGCCCGCAGAAGGACATGGCGGTGCTCATGGGCCTGAACCAGAACGGCCAGGCCATCACGCTTTCCAAACAGTTGCGCGACGCCGGTGTGACCAACGGCGCGCAACTGGCCGAGCACGTGAAGAAAGGCGGCAACCCGCTGACCTTCGCCCAGACCTTCCCCACCGGCACCCACGCCATGTGGCTGTACTACTGGCTCGCCAGCCTGGGCATCAACCCCATGAGCGACGTGAAGACCATCGTCGTGCCACCACCGCAGATGGTCGCCAACATGCGCGTCGGCAACATGGACGGCTTCTGCGTCGGCGAACCCTGGGGCGCGCGGGCGATCTTCGACAAAATCGGCTTCACCGCCACCACCACCCAGCAGATCTGGCCGGACCACCCGGAGAAGGTGCTCGGCACCACCCGCGCCTTTATCGAGCAGTATCCCAACGCAGCGCGCGCGCTGATCATGGCCATTCTCGACGCCAGCCGCTTCATCGAGGCCAGCGAGGAGAACCGCAAGAGCACCGCCAAGCTGATTTCCGGCAAGGCCTACGTCAACGCCCCGGTGCAGGTGATCGAGCCACGCTTCCTTGCGCAGTATGAAGATGGCCTGGGCAACAACTGGAAGGACGAGCACGCCATGGCCTTCTGCAAGGACGGCAGCGTCAACTTCCCCTATCACTCCGACGGCATGTGGTTCCTCACCCAGTTCAAGCGCTGGGGCCTGCTCAAGGACGCACCGGATTACGCCGCCGTGGCTGCGCAGATCAACCAGACCGCGCTCTACGCTGAGGCCGCCGGCGCGCTGAAACTGGCGGTGCCAAGCAGCCCGTTGCGCAGCAGCACACTGATCGACGGTGTGGTCTGGGACGGCAGCAACCCGGCCGCCTATGCCGATTCCTTCGCCATCAAAGCCTGATCGGAGGTGACCATGAATGCGCCCCTGAAAACGCCATTACCCCCAGTCGCCAAGCCGCGCGCAAGCCTTGCGACGCGGCTACCCGACGCGCAAACCCTCGCCACGCTGTTCAAGGCCGGCATCGCTCCGCTGCTGGGTATCCTCGCCTTCATCGGCTTCTGGTCGCTGCTGGCGCAGTACAGCGAGGGCCTGCCCGGGCCTTTGAGCACCTGGCAGGCCGCCCTGGTGCTGTTCGCCGACCCTTTCTACGACAACGGCCCCAACGACATGGGCATCGGCTGGAACATCCTCAACTCGCTTGGCCGCGTCGGCGTCGGCTTCGGCCTCGCCGCGCTGGTGGGCATTCCCCTGGGCTTCGCCATCGGCCGCTTCGCCTTCCTGGCCGGCATGCTGGCGCCGATCATCAGCCTGTTGCGTCCGGTCTCGCCGCTGGCCTGGCTGCCGATCGGCCTCTTGGTATTCGAGGCGGCCGGCCCGGCGTCGATCTGGGTGATTTTCATCAGCTCGATCTGGCCGATCATCCTCAACACCGCCGCCGGCGTGGCCAGTGTGCCGCAGGACTACCTGAACGTGGCCCGTGTGCTCAAGCTGTCGGAGTTCAAGGTGCTGACGCGCATCCTGTTTCCCGCCGTGCTGCCGCACCTGATGACCGGCATCCGCCTGGCCATCGGCGTGGCCTGGCTGGTGATCGTGGCCGCAGAGATGCTCACCGGTGGCATCGGCCTGGGTTTCTGGGTGTGGGACGAGTGGAACAACCTCAACGTCGAGCACATTCTCATCGCCATCATCATCGTCGGCCTGGTGGGCCTGGCGCTGGAGCAGACGCTGCTGCTGATCGCCAGGCGTTTCGACTACGCGAGCTGATAAAGCAGTAGAAGAAACGAATTCAACCCATTGATTTAAATGAAAACATCCCGAATTGAATACGGGAAAGCCTGACACGACTCCCCGGGCAGCCTCCGGGGAACGGGAGAATTGCGATGGACAAGTTCGTGGAGCTGACCGCCGTCAGCAAGCACTTCGACACCAAGAAAGGCCGCTTCCAGGCGCTGGCAGACGTCAATCTGAGCATCGCCCGCGGCGAGTTCGTGGCGCTGATCGGCCATTCCGGCTGCGGCAAATCCACCGTGCTCAACCTGATCGCCGGCCTGCTCGAGGCCAACGAAGGCGGCCTGATCTGCAACGGCCGCGAGATCGACGGGCCCGGCCCGGAGCGCGCCGTGGTGTTCCAGAACCACAGCCTGCTGCCCTGGATGACCTGCTTCGGCAACGTCCACCTGGCCGTGGAGAAGGTCTTCGGCGCGCGCGAAAACAAGGCCCAGCTCAAGGCCCGCACCGAGCAGGCGCTGAACATGGTCGGCCTCAGTCATGCCATGCACAAGCACCCCAACGAGATCTCCGGCGGCATGAAGCAGCGCGTCGGCATCGCCCGCGCCCTGGCCATGGAGCCCAAGGTGCTGCTGATGGACGAGCCGTTCGGCGCCCTCGATGCCCTGACCCGCGCGCACCTGCAGGACGAGCTACTGCGCATCGTCGGGCAGACCCAGAGCACCGTGGTGATGGTCACCCATGACGTTGACGAAGCCGTGCTGCTGTCCGATCGCATCGTGATGATGACCAACGGTCCGGCGGCCACCGTCGGCGAAATTCTCGCCGTCGACCTGCCGCGCCCGCGCGACCGCCTGGCACTGGCCAACGACCCGCAGTATCACGCCTACCGCACCGCGGTGCTGGAGTTCCTCTACCAGCGTCAGCAGCGACCGGCCGCCTGACCTGCTCTGCCCCGAGTGCGACCGTTCGGCTTGCGGTTCGGGGCAGCGTTGAACCATTTGCCGCTTCGGTAGACGAAAGGGGGCTTTCCACTCCCGACCAAGGACTCTACGTGCTCGATCTCACCACCTGGAACCTGTCCGTCCCCACCGACCCAGCCCCGACCACCATCAGCACCACGAGGCTCAACAACGGCTATCAGAGCGGCTATTTCCGCCGCAACGCAGATGGCAGCGTGACCTTCTGGGCACCGGTGACCGGCTCGCCCACCGCCGATGCCAAGTACCCTCGCAGCGAGCTGCGCGAGACGCAGAGCGACGGCAGCCTGAGCAACTGGCAACACGGCAGCAGCGACAGCTACCTCAGCGCAGTGCTGACAGTCGACAGCGTGCCCAGCAAGAACAAGGTGGTGATCGGCCAGATTCACAGCAAGGACGAGCCCGGCAGCGAAAACGACCCGCTGATCAAGTTGCAGTACCACTATCGCAACGGTATCGGCCGCCTGGAGTTGCTGCTGCGCGAGAAACCCGGCGATCACCAGGTGCAGAACATCCTGCTGGCGGAAAACGTGCAGCTGGGCGAACGCTTCGGCTACGACCTGCGCCTGACGCCTACCGGCAAGCTGGGCGTGGCCGTGGTCAGCAAGGACGACGACAAGGGCTCGCTGTACCGCCAGCTCCATCCCTCCTGGGCGAAGCAGCAGCTGTACTTCAAGGCCGGGGCCTACATCCAGGACAACGAAGGCCCCAGCAAGGAAGGCGGCCGAGTGACCTTCTATCACCTCAACACCGCACACCGCTGAACGCCGATTAAGCCTCGCTTAAGGTCGCATCGCTACCTTGCGCGGCCATCTCCAATAAGAAAGGAAATTGTGCGTGCCCAGCCATCCATCGACGCGCCGCGCCGACTCGCTGTACTGGTTCTTCACCTGGCTCGCCGTCGCCGGGCATCTGTCCCGCGCCTTCGACCCGCCGGCGAGCCTCGCCCTGGGGCTGTACCAGCTGGTGTTGCTCGGTAGCTACGCGCTGCTGTTCATCGCTCCTCTGTGGTTGCTGGGCCAGCTTGGCAGCCGGCTGCACCGCGGTCTCGGCCTGACGCTGTCGGTGCTGCTGGCGGGTCTGCTGCAGTTGCTGATCTACGCCGACGGACTGCTTTGGCAGCTGTATGGCTTTCACCTCAACGGTTTCGTCTGGAACATCCTCACCACGCCGGGCGGTATCGCGGCCCTGGGCTCCTCCGAATCGACGCAGAGCGGCTTCGCCCTGATCGCCGCCGCGCTGTTGCTGGGCCAGGCGCTGCTGCGCCTGCTGGCCAGTGCGCTGGCCAGATGGCAACCGCGGCTACCCGCGCCGCGCTGGCTGTGGGTGCTGCCGCTGTTTCTCCTGGCCACGCTGGGCGAGCGCGTCAGCTACGGCGTCAGCCACTTCTACGGCTACAGCCCCCTGCTCGAGACCGCTCAGCGCATGCCCTTCTATCAGCCGCTGACCATGCGCCGCTTCCTCGAGCAACAGCTCGGCCTGCAGCGACCGCAGCGTCTGGAGCTGGAAAACGTCGCACTCAAGGGCCAGCTCAAGTATCCGCAGGCGCCGCTGCGTCTGACGCGCCCGGACAAACCGCTGAACCTGGTGTGGCTGGTGGCCGAATCCTGGCGTGCCGACAGCCTCAACCCACGGGTGATGCCGCAGACCGACGCCTTCGCGGCGCGCGCGCTGCGCTTCGACAGTCATTTCTCCGGTGGCAACGGCACCCGTATCGGCATGTTCAGCCAGTTCTACGGCCTGCCGGCCAACCTCTGGTTTTCGGTACTGGATGCGCGCATCGGCAGCCCGCTCATCGACGTGCTGCAACAGCAGGACTACCAGATGCGCCTGTTCACCAGCGCCAAGTTCAGCTATCCGGAGTTCGACAAGACCCTGTTCGTCAAGGTGCCACCGGCGCAGATGCAATCCTATGACCGCGGGCCGAGCTGGCAGCGCGACCGCAAGAACGTCGACGACCTGCTGCAGTTCATCGACCAGCGCGACCGTGCGAAGCCCTTCATGACCTTCATGTTCTTCGAGTCGCCGCACGCCAACTACGACTTCCCGCCCGAGTCGGTGATCGAGCCGGATTACCTCCCGGACTTCAGCTACGCCAGCATGGACCTAGAGCGCGACATCGACGGCATCTACAAGCGCTACCTGAACGCCGTGCACCACCTTGACGGGCAGATCGCCCGGGTCGTCGACCATCTCGAACAGCGCGGGCTGCTGGACGACACGCTGATCGTGATCACCGGCGATCATGGCGAAGAGTTCATGGACAACGGCCGCTGGGGCCACAACTCCACCTTCGTCGATGCCCAGCTGCGCGTGCCGCTGGTGCTCTGGGTGCCGGGCCGCGAGGCGCAGCGCACCAAGCTGCGCACCAGCCATGTCGACCTGCTGCCAACCCTGCTGCCGCTGCTGGGAGTGAACAACCCGGCGCATGACTACAGCATCGGCCAGAGCCTGTTCAGCCCCAGTTCGCCGCGGCTGCTGGTGGCTGGCGACTGGGACCGCCTGGCCTTCCTCGGCGAACGGCACAAGGTGGTGCTGCCGTTCACCAGCGGCAGTTTCACCGCCCTGCAGGCCAGCCGAGCCGATGATCGGCGCCTGGCGAACGCCGCCAGCGTGCTGCAACAGGCCCTGCCACAGATCCGCAGCGAGCTGCAGGGCTTCAGGCGCTTCCTCGCGCACTGAGCGCCTGTGG
This sequence comes from Pseudomonas sp. GD04158, assembly GCF_029834875.1. Taxonomy (NCBI): domain Bacteria; kingdom Pseudomonadati; phylum Pseudomonadota; class Gammaproteobacteria; order Pseudomonadales; family Pseudomonadaceae; genus Pseudomonas; species Pseudomonas sp. GD04158. Next base: position 17,737 of record NZ_JAODYT010000004.1, read on the forward strand.
CGCGGATGACTCTTCTGCCTGGGAGCAGGCGGCGTACAATCGCCGCCTGATTTTCCACGAGACGCACCATGGCCCGCCTGACCCTAGAATTTCCCGAAGACCAGTACTGCTACAGCACCCAGCTCACCGTGCGGGTCACCGACATCAACGGTGCCAACCACCTGGGCAACGACTCGATGATTTCGATGATCTCCGAAGCCAGGGCGCGCTTTCTCTACGAGTTCGGCATTCGCGAGACCGACGAGGACGGCACCGGCATCATCGTCACCGATCTGGCCACCACCTACCGAGCCGAAGCCCATGCCCGCGACCAGTTGCTGTTCGAGGTCGGGGTGATGGACTTCAACCGCTATGGCGGCGATATCACCTTCCGCATCACCCGCCCGGCCGACGGCACACTGGTGGCCATGGCCAAGTCCGGCTTCGTGTTCTTCGATTACCGCCAGTCGAAGGTGGTGCCGATGCCGGACGCCTTCAGTGCCAAGTTCCCCAAGGTCAATCGGCTCGACTGAGCGGGGTTCCCCATGCGCCAGGCGCACGCTGACGAAGCAGGCCCTGGCAGGAACTTGCACAGTTATTGCTGCAAGCACCGTGACACATCGCCAATCGTCTGCTACGCCTAGGTCAGAACAGAAAAAAGGGGGGATCGAGGATGACCGACACCTACCGCCGTGCCCGTCAGGCTGGGCTGCTGAGCAATCTGCTGGCAATCGCCCTGCTGACCCTGCCGCTACCGACTCACGCAACCAGTATCGCCCAACTGGCCAGCATCGAAGCACGAACTGCACTCAGCTCGCCGCATAGCTGAGCGAAGCACCCGCCCCGTTCGGGTGCATTGACAGCGCAAACGCCTCGTTTTGCGGCAGCCCTGCGCTCGCCGAAATGCCGCAACGCCCCCTATCAGGGCCTTCGATCGGTTGGCCCGGCACTTGCTTAGTCCCTGATACCAGGTAGCCAACGGCGGCCACCTCCCTCACGACAAAGACGTCGCCTCACCCGGCCTTCATGGCCTGCGGTGAAGCGGCGTTTTTTTTCGTGTTCGCCCCAGTGTCCGGGGCCGGCGCAGGCGTCGCGATCCGAGCCTGCACTGCAATCGTTCAACCCTGCTGTGGCCTCGGCCGCAGGGCCCTGCACCACAAGTGCACGGCCTCCCCGGCAGGCGCGGCCGCCGTGTCCACGACCACGGTTTCGCCGCGCCATGCTGGGCTCCTTCTCGCTGATGAGGTGATCGATGAATACAAGTTTCTGGAAAGCCGGCCACGCCCCCACCCTGTTCGCCGCTTTCCTCTATTTCGACCTGAGCTTCATGGTCTGGTACCTGCTCGGCCCGCTGGCGGTGCAAATCGCCACCGACCTCGAACTCAACGCCCAGCAACGCGGCCTGATGGTAGCCACGCCAATTCTCGCCGGCGCCGTGCTGCGCCTGCTGATGGGCTTTCTCTGCGACCGCCTGTCGCCGAAGACCGCCGGCCTGCTCGGCCAGGTGGTGGTGATCATCGCGCTGTTCTGCGCCTGGCAGATCGGCATCGGCAGCTACGAGCAGGCGCTGCTGCTCGGCCTGTTCCTCGGTTTCGCCGGCGCTGCCTTCGCCGTGGCCCTGCCGCTGGCTTCGCAGTGGTACCCACCGCAGCACCAGGGCAAGGCCATGGGCATCGCCGGCGCAGGCAACTCCGGCACCGTCCTGGCGGCCCTGTTCGCCCCGGGTCTGGCGGCGCTGTCCGGCTGGCAGAACGTGTTCGGCTGGGCGCTGATCCCGCTGCTGGCGACCCTGGTGATCTTCGCCCTGGTGGCCAGGAACGCGCCGGAGCGGCCCAAACCCAAAGCCTTCGGCGACTACCTCAAGGCCCTCGGCGACCGCGACAGCTGGTGGTTCATGTTCTTCTACAGCGTCACCTTCGGCGGCTTCATCGGCCTGGCCAGCGCCCTGCCCGGCTACTTCAGCGACCAGTACGGGCTGAACCCGGTGACCGCCGGCTACTACACCGCCGCCTGCGTCTGCGCCGGCAGCCTGCTGCGCCCGCTCGGCGGCGCCCTGGCCGACCGCATCGGCGGCATCCGCACGTTGCTGATGATGTACACCATCGCCTCGCTGTGCATCGCCGCGGTGGGCTTCAACCTGCCCAGCTCGACCGCTGCCCTGGCCCTGTTCGTCGCCGCCATGCTCGGCCTCGGCGCCGGTAACGGCGCCGTGTTCCAGCTGGTGCCGCAGCGCTTTCGCAGGGAAATCGGCGTGATGACCGGGCTGATCGGCATGGCCGGCGGCATCGGCGGCTTCTTCCTCGCCGCCGGCCTCGGCACCATCAAGCAGCACACTGGCGATTACCAGCTGGGCCTGTGGCTGTTCGCCAGCCTCGGTGTGCTGGCCTGGATCGGCCTGCACGGGGTCAAGCAGCGCTGGCGCACCACCTGGGGCAGCGCCGCGGTCACCGCCGCGCGGGTGTGAGCGAGTTCTCGACGACCAGCCACACTCCGTAGGGTGCGCCGCGCGCACCAGCGATTTGCGTCGAGCCTGGTGCGCACGGCGCACCCTACGGTCCAAAGATCTACGGAAACTGCATCATGGCCCTGCAACTGAGCATCGGCGAAACCAGCGCCATCGGCCCGCGCAGCGAGAACCAGGATGCCCTGCGCGTGGTCACCCCGGCGCCGGCCCTGGCCGCCAGCAAGGGCTATCTGCTGGGCCTGGCCGATGGCGTCAGCCAGTGCGCCGACGGCGGCCTGGCGGCGCGCGCCACCCTGCAGGCGCTTGCCCTGGATTACTACTCCACGCCGGAAACCTGGCCGGTGCAGCACAGCCTGGACCGTCTGCTCACCGCGCATAACCGCTGGCTACAGGCCAATGGCGGCGGCCAGCCGCTGCTCACCACCCTCACCGCCCTGGTGCTGCGCGGCCGCCGCTATACCCTGGCGCATATCGGCGACAGCCGTGCCTACCTGTGGCGTGACGGCCACCTGCTGCGCCTGACCGAGGACCATGTCTGGGAACAGCCGGGCATGCAGCACGTGCTCAAGCGCGCCATGGGCCTGGATCAGCACCTGGTGGTGGACTACCGCGACGGCGAGCTGCAGGCCGGCGACCGCTTCCTGCTGGTCAGCGACGGCGTCTGGGCCTGCCTCAGCGACAAGCGCATCGGCGAGTTGCTACAGGGCGCCGATGCCCAGGCGATCTGCCAGGCACTGGTCGACGAGGCGCACCGTGCCGGCAGTCAGGACAACGCCAGCGCCCTGCTGGTGCAGGTCGAGCAGCTCCCGGAAGCCGCGCTGGCCGACACCCTGGCCCAGCTCGAGCATTGGCCGCTGCCGCCGCGTCTGCGCGACGGCCAGGAGTTCGAGGGCTGGCAGGTCGAACGGCTGCTCGGCGAATCGCGCCAGTCGCTGATCTACCGGGTGCGCGATACCGACAATCAGCCCTGGCTGCTCAAGACCCTGCCGGCCAGCCGCGCCGGCGAGGAACAGGCCGGCCCGGCGCTGCTGCAGGAGGAATGGTTCCTGCGTCGCGTCGCCGGCCGCCACTTCCCCGAGCTGCACGCCCTGCCGCAGCGTCAGCACCTGTATTACGTGCAGCGCGAGTACGCCGGCCAGACCCTGGCCGCGCGCCTGCAACAGCATGGCCCGCTGAGCCTGGCCGACTGGCAGGACCTGGCGCCGCGGCTGATCAAGGCGCTCGGCCTGCTGCACCGGCGCAATATCATCCACCGCGACATCAAGCCGGAGAACCTGCTGCTCGGCGACGACGGCGAACTGCGCGTGCTGGACTTCGGCCTGACCTACTGTCCGGGCCTGACCCGCGACGAGGCGCATGCCCTGCCCGGCACCCCCAGCTATATCGCCCCGGAAGCCTTCGCCGGCAGCCCGCCCAGCGCCCAGCAGGATCTCTACGCCGCCGGCGTGACCCTCTACCACCTGCTCACCGGTCACTATCCCTATGGCGAGGTCGAGGCCTTCCAGCACCCGCGCTTCGGCCAGCCGCCCCCGGCCAGCCGCTATCGCCCGGACCTGCCGGCCTGGCTCGACGAGGTGTTGAACCGCGCGGTAGCCGCTGCCCCGGCGCAGCGCTTCGAAACCGCCGAGGAATGGCTGCTGGCCCTGGAAAGCGGCGAGCGCCAGTCGCTGAACAACCGTCCACGACCGCTGCTGGAACGCGAGCCGCTGTTGGTCTGGCGCACGGTGGCGCTGGTGTCGCTGCTGCTTAACCTGCTGCTGGCGCTGCTGCTGCTCAAATAGTCCCACTCGCACCAAAGCAGCGCAAAACGCCTCGCAAAGGTGCACGAGCCCCGTCCGGCAGATACGCCAAGTCGCTGAAAAGCCAGGAAAACCGAGCTTCGAGAAAGTTGGCACAGGCACTGCATTGTTACTGGCAGCAAACACATAAAGCGCGACCTTCAACGAAGAAGGCTGCACTTCCCGATAGAACGGGACCTGGACAAAGGCGTCCTCGCTAGGTGACTAGCGGGACGCCTTTTTTGTTTCTTTTCCACCGTGATTTTTCAGGAGATGGCCGGCATGCAAAAACTCAAGCTGGTGATGATCGGCAACGGCATGGCGGGTGTACGCACCCTCGAGGAGCTGCTCAAGCTCGCCCCCGACCTCTACGACATCACCGTGTTCGGCGCCGAGCCGCACCCCAACTACAACCGCATCCTGCTCTCGCCGGTGCTGGCCGGCGAGCAGACCTTCGAGGAGATCGTGCTCAACGATCTGAACTGGTATGCGGAGAACGACATCAAGCTGCTGCTCGGGCGCAAGGTGGTCAAGATCGACCGCAAGCAGCGCCTGGTCATCGCCGATGATGGCAGCGAGGCCGAGTACGACCGCCTGCTCATCGCCACCGGTTCCAACCCCTTTATCCTGCCGATTCCGGGCAAGGACCTGCAGGGCGTGATCGGCTACCGCGACATCGCCGACACCCAGACCATGATGGACACCGCCAAGACCCACAAGCACGCGGTGGTCATCGGCGGCGGCCTGCTCGGCCTGGAGGCGGCCAACGGCCTCAAGCTGCGCGGCATGGACGTCACCGTGGTGCACCTCGGCGACTGGCTGCTGGAGCGCCAGCTGGATCGCACCGCTGGCGAGCTGCTGCAGAAGTCCCTGGAAGACCGTGGCCTGAAGTTCCTCCTGCCCAAGCACACCGCCGAACTGCTGGACAATGGCGAAGGCCGTGTCTGCGCGGTGAAATTCAAGGACGGCGAGGTGATTCCCGCCGACCTGGTGGTGATGGCCGCCGGTATCCGCCCCAACACCGAACTGGCCGAGAGCGCCGGCATCGCCTGCAACCGCGGCATCCTGGTCAACGACACCATGCAGACCTTCGACCCGCGCGTTTACGCCATCGGCGAATGCGCCAGCCACCGCGGCATCGCCTACGGTCTGGTGGCGCCGTTGTTCGAGCAGGCCAAGGTCTGCGCCAATCACCTGGCCCAGCTCGGTTTCTCCCGCTACCAGGGCTCGGTGACCTCGACCAAACTCAAGGTCACCGGTATCGACCTGTTCTCCGCCGGCGAATTTATGGGCGGCGAAGGTACCGAGACCATCACCCTCTCCGACCCCATCGGCGGCGTGTACAAGAAGCTGGTGATCAAGGACGACGTGCTGGTCGGCGCCTGCCTGTACGGCGACACCGCCGACGGCGGCTGGTACTTCCGCCAGATCCGCGAGAGCCACAACGTCAGCGAGATCCGCGACCATCTGATGTTCGGCGAAGGCGCCATCGGCGACGTCGGCCACCAGGGCGCCGACAAGACCGCCAACATGCCCGACAGCATGGAAATTTGCGGCTGCAACGGCGTGTGCAAGGGCACCATCGTCAAGGCCATCCAGGAGAACGGCCTGTTCTCGGTCGACGAGGTCAAGAAGCACACCAAGGCCGCCAGCTCCTGCGGCTCCTGTGCCGGTCTGGTCGAGCAGATCCTGATCAGCACCGTGGGCGGCGCCGCCGACGTCAAACCCAAGAGCGAGAAGGCCATCTGCGGCTGCTCCGACCTCAACCACGGGCAGATCCGCAAGGCCATCCGCGAGCAGCACCTGACGTCCATGGCGCAGACCATGGCGTTTCTCAACTGGAGTACGCCCAACGGCTGCGCCACTTGCCGCCCGGCTCTCAACTACTACCTGATCTCCACCTGGCCGGGCGAGGCCAAGGACGACCCGCAGTCGCGCCTGATCAACGAACGCGCCCACGCCAATATCCAGAAGGACGGCACCTACTCGGTGGTGCCGCGCATGTGGGGCGGCGTGACCAACCCGTCCGAGCTGCGCCGCATCGCCGATGTGGCCGACAAGTACAACGTGCCCATGGTCAAGGTCACCGGCGGTCAGCGCATCGACCTGCTGGGCATCAAGAAGGACGACCTGCCGGCCGTGTGGAAGGACCTGGACATGCCCTCCGGCCACGCCTACGGCAAGTCCATCCGCACGGTGAAGACCTGCGTCGGCATTGAGTTCTGCCGCTTCGGCACGCAGAACTCCACCCAGCTCGGTATCGACCTGGAGCATGACCTGTTCAACATGTGGTCGCCGCACAAGGTCAAGCTGGCGGTCTCCGGCTGCCCGCGCAACTGCGCCGAAGCCGGCATCAAGGACGTCGGCATCATCGGTGTGGATTCCGGCTTCGAGATGTACATCGGTGGCAACGGCGGGATCAAGACCGAGGTCGCCGAGTTCTTCGTCAAGGTGAAGACCGCCGAAGAAGTGCGCGAATACAACGCCGCCTTCCTCCAGCTGTACCGCGAGGAGGCCTTCTACCTGGAGCGCACCGTGCACTACATGCAGCGCGTCGGCATGGAGCACATCAAGAAGGCGGTGCTGGAAGACGAAGCCAACCGCAAGGCCCTGGCCGCGCGCCTGCACTACGCCCTGTCGTTCGAGCAGGACCCGTGGAAGGAGCGCATCGAGACGCCGCAACTGAAGAAAGAGTTCGACACCATCAAGGTGGTGCAAATCGAGGAGGCCACCGTATGAACTGGCTGGATATCTGCGCCCTGGACGAAATCAACGTGCTCGGCTCGCGCATCGTCAGCGGTCCCAAGGGCGACATCGCCATCTTCCGTACCGCTGCCGACGAGGTCTTCGCCCTCGACGACCGCTGCCCGCACAAGGGCGGCCCGCTGTCCCAGGGCTTGATCTACGGCAAGCGCGTGGCCTGCCCGCTGCACAACTGGCAGATCGAGCTGGAGTCCGGCGAGGCCGTGGCGCCGGATGTGGGCTGCGCTCACCGGCACCATGCCCGGGTCGAGAACGGCCGCGTGCTGCTGGCCCTGAACCAGGCCGAAAAGTGCGCATAGAACTGTAGGAGCCAGCTTGCTGGCGATGCCTTTCGCGACCTGGATCGCCAGCAGGAACTCAGCGTCCCCCCTAGCTCCTACAGCAAGCCGCAAACCACGGAGTCGAGCGCCATGCCTACCCAAAGCCAAATCACCGCTTCAACCTGCTGCTACTGCGGCGTGGGCTGCGGCGTGCTGATCGAGCACGACGGCGAGAAGATCCTCGGCGTCGCCGGCGACCCCAGCCACCCGGCCAACTTCGGCAAGCTGTGCAGCAAGGGCTCGACCCTGCACCTGACCGGCGACCTCGACGCCCGCGCGCTCCATCCCGAGCTGCGTCTGGGCAAGGGCCTGGCCCGTTCGCGCACCGACTGGGACAGCGCCCTGGATCACGCCGCGGCGGTGTTCGCCGAGACCATCCGCGAGCACGGCCCGGACAGCGTGGCCTTCTATATTTCCGGCCAGTTGCTGACCGAGGACTACTACGCCTTCAACAAGCTGGCCAGAGCATTGGTGGGAACCAACAATATCGACAGCAATTCGCGCCTGTGCATGAGCTCGGCGATGGTCGGCTACAAGCGCAGCCTCGGCGCCGATGCCCCGCCCTGCAGTTACGAGGACATCGAGCAGAGCGACTGCCTGCTGATCGCCGGCTCCAACATGGCCTACGCCCACCCGGTGCTGTTCCGTCGCCTGGAAGAAGCCAAGGCGCGCCGCCCCGAGATGCAGATCATCGTCGTCGATCCGCGGCGTACCGACACCTGCGAGCTGGCCGACCTGCACCTGGCGATTCTGCCCGGCACCGACGTGGCGCTGTTTCACGGCATCCTGCATCTCCTGCTGTGGGAAGGCTGGGTCGACCGCCGCTATATCGACGCCCACACCGAAGGTTTCGCGGCGCTGAAGAACCTGGTGCGCGACTACAGCCCGGCGGCCACCGCCGATATCTGCGGCATCAGCCTGGACGCCCTGCAGCGCTGCGCCGAGCTGATCGGCCGCGCGCCCTCCTTCCTTTCGCTGTGGTGCATGGGGCTCAATCAGTCCTCGTCCGGCAGCGCCAAGAACAGCGCGCTGATCAACCTGCACCTGGCCACCGGGCAGGTCGGCAGGCCCGGCGCCGGCCCCTTTTCCCTGACCGGCCAGCCCAACGCCATGGGCGGCCGCGAGACCGGCAGCCTGAGCAACCTGCTGCCGGGCCACCGCGAGGCCGGCAACGCCGAGCACCGCGCCGAAGTCGCCGCCTACTGGGGCGTCGACACCCTGCCGGAGACGCCCGGCCTGTCCGCCATCGAGCTGTTCGATGCGGTGCACGACGGCCGCATCAAGGCGCTGTGGATCGCCTGCACCAACCCGGCGCAGTCGCTGCCGAACCAGAACAAGGTGCACGAGGCCCTGGCCGCCTGCCCCTTCGTCGTGGTGCAGGAAGCCTTCTTCACCACCGAGACCTGCCGCTACGCCGACCTGCTGCTGCCCGCCGCCAGCTGGGGCGAGAAGGAAGGCACGGTGACCAACTCCGAGCGCCGCGTCAGTCATGTACGCCGCGCCGTGCCAGCGCCCTTCGATGCGCGGCCCGATTGGTCGATCACCTGCGACTTCGCCCGTCGCCTGGAAACTCTGCTCCGCCCCGGCCTGCCCAGCCTGTTCGACTTCACCAGCGCCGAGGCGCTGTTCGAGGAATACAAGTTCCTGACCGCCGAGCGCGATCTCGACCTCTCGGGGCTGAGCTACGCGCTGCTCGATGACCAAGGTCCCCAGCAATGGCCGTTTGCGCCCGGCGCACGGCAGGGCACCGCACGGCTCTATGCCGACGGCCGCTTCCCCACCGCCAGCGGGCGTGCGCAGTTCCATGCCGACCCCTACCGCGCGCCAAAGGAAAAGCGCGAGGCGCGTTTCTCCCTTACCCTCAACACCGGCCGCCTGCGCGACCAGTGGCACGGCATGAGCCGCACCGGCACCGCCGCGCGCCTATTCGGCCATGTCGAGGCCGCCGTGCTCGGCCTGCATCCGGATGAACTGCGTCGCCGCCGCCTGCAGGACGGCGACCTGGTCAGGTTGCGCAGCCGCCGCGGCAGCCTGATCCTGCCGGTGCAGGCGGACGAGTCGGTGCGCCCAGGCCAAGCCTGGCTGCCGATGCACTGGGGCGACCGCTTCCTCAAGGGCCTGGGCACCAACGTGCTGACCCAACCGGCCTTCGACCCGCTATCCAAGCAGCCGGAGCTCAAGCATGCCGGCGTCGAGGTGGACAAGGTCGAGCTGCCCTGGCAGCTGTTCGCCCTGGTCGAGGGCGAGGTGCAGAGCCGCTTCGAGGCCCTGCGTCCGCTGTTCGAGGACTTCGCCTACGCCAGCCTCACCCCCACCGGCCGCGAGCGCCCCGCCCTGCTGATCCGCGCCGCCAGCGCCGTGGCGCCGCAACCCGAGCTGCTGGCACAGATCGACCGCCTGTTGCGCCTGAACCAGGGCCCGGTGCTGGCCTACGACGACCCGCGCCGCGCGGTGGGCAAGCGCGTGCGTATCGAGGATGGCCGCATCGTCAGTATCCGTCTGGCCGGCGAAACGGCCGCCAGCGAATGGCTGAGAAGCCTGTGGCTGGACGGCCAGGCCGATGCCGACCTGCGCCGCTGGCTGCTCGCCCCGGTCTCCGCGCCGCCAGGCAACGTCGGCGCCACCACGCGCGGCAAGACCCTGTGCAATTGCCTGAACGTCAGCGAAAGCGCGGTGTGCGCCGGCATCGAGCGCGGCCTGGATCTGAACGGCCTCAAGCAGGAACTCAAATGCGGCACCAGTTGTGGCTCCTGCGTACCCGAAATCAAGCGGTTGCTGGCCCAGCAGGCAGTGGCGACACAAGCGTAGGGTGCGCTGTGCGCACCGCTGCAAAATAACTCGGTGCGCACGGCGCACCCTACGAGGAACCCGATATGAACGCAAAAGTCTGGCTGGTGGGCGCTGGCCCCGGTGATCCCGAGCTGCTGACCCTCAAGGCGGTCAAGGCGCTGAACCAGGCCGAGATCGTGATGATCGACGATCTGGTCAACCCGGCCGTGCTCGAGCACTGCCCCGGCGCGCGTATCGTCTCGGTGGGCAAGCGAGGCGGCTGCCGCTCCACACCGCAGGCCTTTATCCATCGCCTGATGCTGCGCTACGCGCGCCAGGGCAAGTGCGTGGTGCGTCTTAAAGGCGGCGATCCCTGCATCTTCGGTCGCGGCAGCGAGGAAGCCGACTGGCTCGGCGCGCACGGCGTCGAGGTGGAGCTGGTCAACGGCATCACTGCCGGCCTGGCCGGCGCCACCAACTGCGGCATCCCTCTGACGCTACGCGGCGTGGCGCGCGGTGTGACCCTGGTCACCGCCCATACCCAGGATGACAGCTCGCTGAACTGGCAGGCGCTGGCGCAGAGCGGCACCACCTTGGTGGTATATATGGGTGTAGCCAAACTGGCGGATATTCGCGACGGCCTGCTCGCCGGCGGCATGAGCGGCGAGATGCCGGTGGCCATGATCGAGAACGCCTCGTTGCCCGCACAGCGCGAGTGCCGCAGCCAACTGGCAGATATGGTCGCAGATGCCCGCGCCTTCGCCTTGCAGAGCCCGGCCATCCTGGTGATCGGCGAGGTCGCCCGCGCCAGCGCCCAGCTCGGAATGCCCCAACTCCTGCATGCCTGACTGCTTCGCCTCCTGCGAAGGCATTGTTTGCCCGCCGTCCCCTTGGCGGGCTTTTTTATGCAGAAAAAAGAAAAACCCGGCCGAGGCCGGGTTTCTCCTTACAGCACCAGAAGCATTACTGCTTGATCTGGGCTTCTACTTCGGCTTCAACGCGACGGTTGATGGCGCGGCCGGAGTCGGTGGCGTTGTCGGCTACCGGGCGGGTTTCGCCGTAACCAACAGCGTTCACGCGGTTGCCATCGACACCGTACTGGTTGACCAGCACGTTACGTACGGCGTTGGCACGACGCTCGGACAGACCCTGGTTGTAAGCGTCAGAACCGACGGAGTCAGTGTGACCTTCAACGGTGGTAGTGGTCTGCGGGTACTGGTTCATGAAGTCAGCCAGGTTCTTGATGTCACCGTAGCTTTCTTCTTTGACGCGATCCTTGTCGAAGTCGAACTTGACGTCCAGCTCGACGCGAACGGTTTCCATGGCCGGCTCAGGAGCAGGCTCAGGCATCGGCTCCGGAGCTGCAGCTACAGGGGCCGGAGCCGGGGCCGGCTTGCTGCCGCCACCGAAGTTCAGACCAACACCCACACCGGCTTGCCACTCGGTGTCGCCCTGGTCGATGTTGTACAGAGCGTCGACGCCGGCACGGGCGTAGAACATTTCGGTGAAGTAGTACTTGGCACCAGCGCCTGCAATGGCCAGAGTCGAGTGGTTACGGCCGCCGCTAGTAGTGTTGCTGATGCTCTGATGACCGAAACCTGCGGAGACGTAAGGACGCAGACCTACACCCGGCTGACCGAAGTGGTAGATGGCCTTCAGATCGGTCAGGCTGCCTTTGATGTCCTTGTTGCCGAGGTTACGCTCGCCACGAATGTCGTGGTATTCGCCGTAGGACAGCGCCAGTTCTACATCGTCGGTCAGGTAATAGCCAATGCTGCCACCGAACAGGTTGCCTTCATCGTGGGCATAGCCACGCTGAGAGTCAGTGAAGTAGCGATTGACGAAGCCCTCCACCTCGACAGCGCCTTGGCCTTGCGCCAGCGCGCCGAAGGAAGTTGCGGCAACGAGAGAGCCAATGACTACGCCCAAGGTGTTTTTTACTTTCATCCGTTAAATCCCCATCTTGGTGGTTAATAAGTCGCCGCGAACATCACTCGGCAACTTGGCGGCGATTTTATCAGGTTTCGCCACTCCCTTAGTGGTCGGGAAGCTGAACTAAGTTTCGGAAGTTTCCGAAAATTTGTCCCGCAACCGATCCAATGCTCGCTTGTAGCGCATCTTCGTTGCGCTCAAGCCCATGTGCATGATGTCGGCAATCTCCTGGAACTCCAGTTCTGCGACAAATCGTAGCACCAGAATTTCGCGGTCGATCGGATTGACATGAACCAACCAGCGATCCAGACCGCCTCGCTCCTCGACTTTGGGTGTCTTTTCGTCGGAAGCTTCTTCGAGCGGATCCAGACTCAAGGCATCGATCAATCGACGCTTGCGCCGCTCTTTTCGGTACTGAGTGATGCACTCGTTGTAAGTGATGCTGTACAGCCAGGTCTTGAACTTGGACTTGCCTTCGAAGTTCTTCAGGCCATATAGCACCTTCAGCATCACCTCCTGACAGACATCGTCGGCGTCCCTTTCGTTCCCCAGATAGCGCGCACATACGTTGAATAATGTGCGTTGGTAGCGCCTCATCAGCTCTTCATAAGCACGGGTGATGTGAAACAGCTCGTCATGGGCGCGCGCCACCAGCTCTTCATCGGTGAGCTCGCGGGGGTCATAGCGCGTGGGCAGGGATTGAGCTTTGTTCAAAACGAGTCGGGCCGACGGTCAGGACGAAAAGTGCCCGGCAGGTCATGCCTGCCGGGCAGCTGCATAAAATAACAGATTGGCGTCAGCGACTGTTCACGCGTTGTTCGAGCATCACCCGATTGGCCACCGAAACCAGCTCGCCGGCATCGGTCAACAGAATGGTTTTCACCGTGCCGATCTCTTCGATCTGGCCTTCGACCTCGCCGACCTGCACCTGTTGCCCGACTTGGTACAACTCGCGCACGTAGATGCCTGCCAGGATCTGGCTGGCGATGTCGCGACTGCCCAGCCCCAGGGCCAGGGCGACCGCCAGACCGACCGAGATCAGGACGATGGCGATGACGTTGTTGAGCAGATCGGTCTTGACCTCGAGCTGGCCGATGGCCACCGAGATGCTGATGATGATCACCAGGCCTTGGGCCACGCGACCGAGACCATGGGCATATTCCAGGCCGACGCCTTCGGCGGCGCCACGCACCAGGCTGCTGACCAGTTGCGCCAGCAGTACGCCGGCCAGCAACACCAGGGCCGCACCGAAGACCTTGGGCAAGTACAGCGCCAGCACGTCGAGGGTGGCGGATACGCGTTGCAGGCCAAGCGATTCGGCAGCCGAAACCAGGAAGATCAGCAGCACGAACCAGTAGACGATCTTGCCGATCAGGGTCGAAACCGACGCCTGGATCCCCACACGGGCCAACAGCTTGGTCAGCCCGGTACCCATCATCAGACGGTCCAGCCCTACCTTGCCGAGCAGCTTGGACAGCAGGGTGTCGAGCAGTTTGGCCACGACGAAGCCGAGCAGCACCAGCACCAGGGCGACGAACAGATTGGGGATGAAGCCGGCAACCTTGGTCCACAGTGCGGTCATCGCGGAGATCAGGCTTTGGGTCCAGGGATCGAGTTCCATTTCAGTCGGCCTTATCAGCAGAAACAGGGGGTTGAGTACGGCGAGAAACTGGCGCGACATGCGCCGAACCGTTGTTCAGGGCAATCATCAGCGCCTGCAGCCAGTGGCCTATCAGGCTGAACAGATCGCCAGCGCCGACCTGGCGATTGGCGGTCTTGAGCACCCGATGCAGGCAGGCATCGTCGTCATGGCTGGACGGCGATGACTTGAGCAGGTCGCGTAGAGACTCTTCGAATGGATCGTGCATGCGCACCTCACGGGATGTCACGGCTAGACGCAGTGGCGGGCAGATGAGTCACACATCACAACCAGCGCCAGCGGCGAAACAACAGCAGCAGACCCAGCGCCAACGCAGCTATCAGGCCACAGGCGACCAGAAAACCCACCGAGCTGTCGGCGCCGGGAATGCCGCCGACGTTGATGCCCAGCAGGCCGGTGATGAAGGTCAACGGCAGAAACAGTACGGCGGTGATGCTGAAGCGATACATCAGGCGGTTCATGCGCTCGTTCAAGCGCCGGCTTTCCGCCTCGAGAACCAGATTGGCGCGCTCGCGGATGAGCTCCAGCTCCTCCAGATAGCGGGTCAGGCGGTTGTTGAGCTCGTTCCAGTAATCCTCGTCATCTTCCATGAACCAGACCTGGCGATTGCGTACCAGCTGAGCGTAGAGGTCGCGCTGCGGCGACAGAAAGCGACGCAACGCAGCCGCCCGGCGGCGCAACTGGAGCATCAGGCTGTGGTCGGGGCGATAGCGTTCATCGGCATCCAGCCCGTCCTCTTCTTCGTCGAGCGCCTCGCTCAGCTCGGTGATCAGGTCATCGACCCGGTCGGTCAGATAGCGGGCCAGATCAAGTAGAAGCTCTGAAGCACTTTTCGGCCCACGGCCGGCCTCGAAGTCGGCGATCAGGGCTTCGGTCGCCCGCAGCGGCCGCAGACGCAGGGAAATCACGCGGCGGGCATCGGCGAAGATGCGCACCGAGACCATGTCTTCCGGCTCTGCACCGGGATTGCGGTTGACCCCGCGCAGGAACAGCAACAGTTCGTCGTCGGGCAGGGGCAGCAGGCGCGGACGGGTGTTTTCCTCGAGCAGCAGGTTGCAGCTGAATTCATCCAGCCCACTGTTCTCGCGCAACCAGCGCTGCGCCTGAGGCTGACCACGATCCCAGTGCAACCACAGGCTTTCCCACTCGCGCAGCTGCAGGTCGTCCAGCTCTGCGGGACAAATGCTGCGGGCACCACCCTGCCCATCGAGCACGAAGGCATGCAACAACGCGGAGTCGTAAGCCTGCATCCGGGTTATTCCGGCATGCTCAGCGCTTGCGGGGAGACGATGATGCCGTTGTTGTCGGCATACAGGTATTCGCCCGGCTTGAAGGTCACGCCACCGAAGGTGACCGGCACGTTGAGGTCGCCGATACCGCGCTTGTCGGTCTTCATCGGGTGGCTGGCCAGCGCCTGCACGCCCAGATCCGTCTGCGCAATCACATCCACATCACGGATGCAGCCATAGACGACGATGCCCGCCCAGCCATTCTTGGCAGCCTTCTCCGCAAGCATGTCCCCCAGCAGCGCCCGGCGCAGCGAGCCGCCGCCATCGACCACCAGCACACGCCCTTCACCCGGCAGGTCGACCTGTTCCTTTACCAGCGAATTGTCCTCATGGCACTTGATGGTCACCATCTGACCACCGAAGGAGTCGCGACCACCGTAGTTGGCGAACATCGGCTCGACCACCTGGACCAGCTCCGGATAGGCGTCGCACAGATCTGGGGTGATGTAGTGCATGGCAAAACTCCTTTCAACGATGAATGAGGTGGCAACCCAGGGCTCTAAACCGAGGTGTTCAACGACACAGGCAGTTTCAAATCAAGGACAACTCGGCATGCGGGGCGTTCAGCGGCAACGAAGCGTGGCACGAGAATGCTTGGCGCCAACGCGATGAACATGCGACCACCGGCTGCCCGGTAAATGACCGCGACCTTTAGCGGCGTCACATATTACCGGTATGCGTGCGACGAAGAAACGACCCGAACAGGCTCAGCCGCCCACACTCGCCGCTTCCTCGCTGAAACCTGCCGGCAGTTGCAGGTGTTGCAGCCAGTATTCGGTGAGCGGCCACACCTCACGCTGCGCTTCCTTGCTGACCAGCATCTCGATATGGCCGAAGTCGCTGGAAAAACCATTGCTCTTGCCCAGCAGCAGAAACTGCGTCGGCGCTGCGCTGCATTGCTCCAGCAACTTGCGGCAAGCCCAGGCAGGGTCCTGATGATCCGCCACGGCGCCGACCGCCAGAATGGGCAGACGCACCTGGGTCAGCCCTGTCCACCAGTCCTGCTCGCGATCGCCGAAGCGGCCGAACAGGCCCAGCCAGCGCAGGGTTTCCTGAGCCAGGCCAATGGGTTCGTCTTCCGGTCCCCGCTTCAGTCGTCGCCCGGATAGATAGGGAAAGGCGCGCAGCAGCAACCGAGCTCCCCACTCCACCGGCGGCAGCTTCAGCGGCCAGTAGATGCGGCTGATCTGGCTGCCGAACCACGCCGCCGAGCGGGCGCGCGACTCATCGAGGAAGCCACCACCCAGCGCCGCCGCCAGGATCACGCCACCGAGGGAGTGTCCGATCCAGTGTGCGGCCTGCCCGCTCTGCTCGAAGATGAAATCGGCAACGGCCGGCAGATCGTAACGCACGTACTGCGCCACGTTGTTGCTTCGGTAGCTGTCATTGCGTGGTGACAGGCCATGACCGCGCATTTCGGCGATCCACACATCGAAACCGGCACGCGCCAGGTAGGCGCCCAGGCCGATGCCCTTGGGCGAATACCAGAAGCGACGATTGGAGAAGCTGCCGTGCAGCAGTACCACCGGCACGCCCCGCTCGCCCTCGGCGCCGGCCAGGCCCAGGCGGGTCAGGGCCAGTTCGACAGTGCAATCGGGGCTGTTGTTGGGTTTGAGGAGGTAGACGTCCTCGCTCAGATCACCGCGCAACTCGGCGCTGATCAGGGCGACGGGGAAAAGCTCACTGCTGCTTTGCATGGATCGGGTGACCGCAATGGCGCTGTGCCAGAAATAAAGACGACACTCGGAAAAAACCTCGAAGACGATGCTTCACATCGATTGCGATGCCCGCCCGTTGGCCGCCACGCCGCTGGCGACGCGGCGGTTCCCGGGGCACTAAAAAGGGCGGGATCAACCCGCCCTTGTGCACATCGATGATCGCGCCTCAGGCGGGTTGAGTTTCAGCCAGGAAGAACCAGGTATCGAGTACCGAATCCGGGTTCAGCGACACGCTCTCGATGCCCTGCTCCATCAGCCACTTGGCCAGATCCGGATGGTCCGACGGGCCCTGGCCGCAAATGCCGATGTACTTGCCGGCCTTGTTGCAGGCGGCGATGGCATTGGCCAGCAGCTTCTTCACGGCCGGGTTACGCTCGTCGAACAGGTGGGCGACGATGCCGGAATCACGATCCAGGCCCAGGGTCAGCTGGGTCAGGTCGTTGGAGCCGATGGAGAAGCCGTCGAAGAACTCCAGGAACTCCTCCGCCAGCAGCGCGTTGGACGGCAGTTCGCACATCATGATGACCTTCAGGCCGTCCTGACCGCGGGCCAGGCCGTTGCTCGCCAGCAGCTCGACCACTTGCGAGGCCTCGCCCAGGGTACGCACGAAGGGCACCATGATCTCGACGTTGGTCAGGCCCATTTCACCACGCACCTTCTTCAGCGCACGGCATTCCAGTTCGAAGCAGTCGCGGAAGGATTCGCTGATGTAGCGCGAAGCACCGCGGAAGCCCAGCATCGGGTTTTCTTCTTCCGGCTCGTACAGCTTGCCGCCGATCAGGTTGGCGTATTCGTTGGACTTGAAGTCCGACAGACGCACGATGACCTTCTTCGGCCAGAAGGCAGCGGCCAGGGTGCTGATGCCCTCGACCAGCTTCTCGACATAGAAGTCGACCGGATCGCCGTAGCCGGCGATGCGCTTCTCGACGCTGTCCTTGATCTCCGGCGGCAGGCTGGCGAAGTTCAGCAGCGCCTTCGGGTGCACGCCGATCATGCGGTTGATGATGAATTCCAGGCGGGCCAGGCCCACGCCTTCGTTCGGCAGCTGGGCGAAGTCGAAGGCGCGATCCGGGTTGCCGACGTTCATCATGATCTTGAACGGCAGCTCGGGCATGGCGTCGACCGAGTTCTTGCGGATGTCGAAGCCCAGTTCGCCCTCGAAGATGAAACCGGTGTCGCCTTCGGCGCAGGAAACGGTCACGCCCTGGCCGTCCTTCAGCACGCTGGTGGCGTTGCCGCAGCCAACCACCGCCGGAATGCCCAGCTCACGGGCGATGATCGCCGCGTGGCAGGTACGACCGCCGCGGTTGGTGACGATGGCGCTGGCGCGCTTCATTACCGGTTCCCAATCCGGGTCGGTCATGTCGGAGACCAGCACGTCGCCCGGCTGCACCTTGTCCATCTCGGACACGTCGTGGATCACCCGCACCTTGCCGGCGCCGATGCGCTGACCGATGGCGCGGCCTTCCACCAGCACGGTGCCCTTCTCTTTCAGCAGGTAGCGTTCCATCACGGTGGCGCTGGAGCGGCTCTTCACGGTTTCCGGACGGGCCTGCACGATGTACAGCTTGCCGTCGTCACCGTCCTTGGCCCACTCGATGTCCATCGGGCGGCCGTAGTGTTTCTCGATGATCAGCGCCTGCTTGGCCAGCTCGCTGACCTCGGCGTCGCTGATGCAGAAGCGCGCACGCTCGGCACGGTCGACTTCCACGGTCTTGACCGAACGACCGGCCTTGGCCTCGTCGCCGTAGACCATCTTGATCGCCTTACTGCCCAGGTTGCGACGCAGGATCGCCGGACGGCCGGCTTCCAGGGTCGGCTTGTGCACGTAGAACTCGTCGGGGTTGACCGCGCCCTGCACCACGGTCTCACCGAGGCCGTAGGCGCCGGTGATGAACACCACGTCACGGAAGCCGGATTCGGTGTCCAGGGTGAACATCACGCCGGCGGTGCCGGTTTCCGAACGCACCATGCGCTGCACGCCGGCGGACAGGGCGACCAGCTTGTGGTCGAAGCCCTGATGCACGCGGTAGGCGATGGCACGGTCATTGAACAGGGAAGCGAAGACTTCCTTAGTGGCGCGGATCACGTTGTCCACGCCGCGGATGTTGAGGAAGGTTTCCTGCTGGCCGGCGAAGGAAGCATCCGGCAGGTCTTCGGCGGTGGCGGAGGAACGCACGGCCACGGCCATGTTGTCGTTGCCGGCGCTCATGGTGGCGAAGGCTTCGCGAATCTGCTTGTCCAGCTCGGCCGGGAAGTCGGCTTCCATGACCCACTGGCGAATCTGCGCGCCGGTCTTGGCCAGGGCGTTGACGTCGTCGACGTCGAGCGCGTCGAGGGCCGCGTGGATCTGGGCATTCAGGCCGCTCTGCTCGAGGAAGTCGCGGTAGGCCTGAGCCGTAGTGGCGAAACCGCCGGGAACCGAGACGCCGGCGCCGGCCAGGTTGCTGATCATCTCGCCGAGGGATGCGTTTTTGCCCCCCACATGCTCTACATCGTGGACGCCGAGCTTATCGAGGGAAACTACGTACTCTACCAAGGTGATCTCTCCACTAACGGTGTTGGAAAAGCTCAGTGGGCTGCGCAATGTCGAACGACCGAAGTCGCGCGATTGTGGCCGTGCCCTTGAATAAGTAACAATGCCGAACCCCATGGGCCCGGCGAAAAACGCGGCCTATCATAGCCAAGAATCGATCTCAGCTTAAGGCCTTTGGCGCAAATGAAACGAACCGCTTTCTTCATCTCCGACGGCACCGGCATCACGGCCGAAACCCTGGGCCAGAGCCTGCTCGCGCAGTTCGAGAATATTCAATTCACCAAACTTACGCGTCCTTATATCGACAGCATCGATAAAGCGCGCGCCATGGTACAACAAATCGATGCTGCCGCCGAAAGGGACGGTGCACGCCCGATCATCTTCGACACCATCGTCAATCGCGATATTCGTGCGATCCTCGATACCGCAAATGGTTTCATGATCGATATCTTCTCCACCTTTCTCTCGCCCCTGGAACAGGAGTTGAGTTCGCACTCCTCCTATTCCGTCGGCAAGTCGCACTCCATTGGCCAGCACTCCAACTACATGGAGCGCATCGAGGCGGTGAACTTCGCCCTGGACAATGACGACGGCGCGCGCACCCATTATTACGACAAGGCCGATCTGATCCTGGTAGGCGTCTCGCGCTGCGGCAAAACGCCCACCTGCCTGTACATGGCGATGCAGTACGGCATCCGCGCCGCCAACTACCCGCTGACCGAAGACGACATGGAGCGTCTGCAACTGCCCGACTCGCTGAAAAAGCACCGCGACAAGCTGTTCGGCCTGACCATCGACCCGGATCGCCTCACCGCCATCCGCCACGAGCGCAAGCCCAACAGCCGCTACGCCAGCTTCGCCCAGTGCGAGTTCGAAGTGCGCGAGGTGGAGAACCTGTTCCGCCGTGAAAACATCGCCTTCATCAACTCCACGCATTTCTCGGTGGAGGAAATCTCCGCCAAGATCCTGGTGGAAAAAGGTGTTGAAAGGCGCCTCAAATAACCGCTGCAAGCACATGTTTACAAAGGGAAAAGGCTCGAAACCTCGAGCCTTTTCTCATTCAGGGCCTAGAAGCTTTCAGCGGGTACGCGTACCCAGCCTTCCATCAGGATGCGCGCACTGCGGCTCATCGACGCCTTGGTTACCGTCCACTGACCATCGACCCGCCTGGCCTGCGCGCCGACACGCAGGGTGCCGGACGGATGGCCGAAACGTACCGCCTCGCGCTCGCCGCCACCGGCCGCCAGGTTGACCAGCGTGCCGGGAATCGCCGCCGCTGTGCCGATGGCCACCGCGCAGGTGCCCATCATTGCGTGGTGCAGCTTGCCCATGGACAGCGCACGCACCAGCAGATCGACCTCGCCGGCCTTCACCGCCTTGCCACTGGAGGTGCGGTAGTCCTTGGGCGGACTGACGAAGGCGATCTTCGGGGTGTGCTGACGTGTCGCAGCCTCCTCGGCCGTCTTGATCAGCCCCATGCGCAGCGCACCAGCGATGCGGATCTGCTCGAAGCGCGCCAGTTGCGCCGGATCGCCATTGATATCCTCGCGCAGCTCGGTGCCCCGATAGCCGATGTCCTCGGCATTGACGAACACGGTCGGGATGCCGGCGGTGATCATGGTCGCCTTGAAGCTGCCGATGCCCGGCACTTCCAGGTCGTCCACCAGGTTGCCGGTGGGGAACATGGAGCCGCCCTCCTCGCCGTCGTCGGACGGGTCGAGGAATTCCAGCACGATCTCCGCCGCTGGGAAGGTCACCCCGTCCAGCTCGAAGTCGCCGGTTTCCTGCACCTGGCCATCAGTGACCGGCACATGGGCGATGATGGTTTTCTGGATATTGGCCTGCCAGATGCGCACCACGCAGGTGCCGTTCTCGGGAATCCGCGCGGGATCGACCAGGCCGGCGTGGATGGCGAAGGCGCCAGCCGCCGTGGACAGGTTGCCGCAGTTGCCGCTCCAGTCGACGAAAGCCTTGTCGATGGACACCTGGCCGTAGAGGTAATCGACGTCGTGCTCGGGCTGGCTGCTTTTCGACAGGATCACGCACTTGGAGGTGCTCGAGGTGGCGCCGCCCATGCCGTCGATATGCGCCGAATAGGGGTCGGGGCTACCGATCACGCGCATGAACAGCGCATCGCGCGCCTCGCCCGACACCTGACAGCGCTCGGGCAGGTCCTGCAGGCGGAAGAACACGCCCTTGCTGGTGCCGCCACGGATATAGGCGGCGGGGATTTTCACTTGAGGCAGATGAGCCATGAGTGCAGTCCTGAAGTAGCCCGGATGCAATCCGGGGAGAATCATTCAACCTTGCCCCGGATTTCATCCGGGTTACGCGCTTGTCTCCCCTCTCCCGCTTGCGGGAGAGGGGCCGGGGGAGAGGGTCTATCAGACAACACCGAGCCGCCTGCACCACCCTCTCCCCAGCCCTCTCCACTAGGCGTGCCCCCAATGAATGGGAGAGGGAGCAGACCGCGTCATCACGCCACCGCGCCTTCGAGGAAGTCCTTGGCGAAGCGCTGCAGCACGCCGCCGGCCTTGTACACGCTGACATCCGCAGCCGTATCCAGGCGGCAGGTCACCGGCACCCTGACCACCTCGCCGTTGCGGCGGTTGATCACCAGGGTCAGGTCGCAGCGCGGCGAAATCTCGCCTTCCACGTCATAGGTCTCGGTGCCGTCCAGGCCCAGGGTCAGGCGGGTGGTACCCGGCTTGAACTCCACCGGCAGCACGCCCATGCCCACCAGGTTGGTGCGGTGGATGCGCTCGAAGCCTTCGGCCACGATCACCTCCACACCCGCCAGACGCACGCCCTTGGCCGCCCAGTCCCGCGATGACCCTTGGCCGTAGTCGGCACCGGCAATGATGATCAGGTTCTGCTTGCGGTTCATGTAGGTTTCGATGGCTTCCCACATGCGCATTACCTGGCCTTCCGGTTCGACGCGCGCCAGCGAGCCCTTCTTCACCTGCCCGTCGACCACGGCCATTTCGTTGACCAGTTGCGGGTTGGCGAAGGTGGCGCGCTGGGCGGTCAGGTGATCGCCGCGGTGGGTGGCGTAGGAGTTGAAGTCCTCCTCCGACAGGCCCATTTTCGCCAGGTACTCACCGGCAGCCGAGTCCGCCAGAATGGCGTTGGACGGCGACAGGTGATCGGTGGTGATGTTGTCCGGCAGGATCGCCAGCGGCCGCATGCCCTTGAGCGTACGCTCGCCGGCCAGCGCGCCTTCCCAGTAGGGCGGGCGGCGGATATAGGTGGACATCGGTCGCCAGTCGTACAGCGGGCTCTCGGCCTCCTTCACCGTCCCGAGGTCGAACATCGGGATGTAGATCTGCTTGAACTGCTCGGGCTTGACGCTCGCCGCGACGATGGCGTCGATTTCCTCGTCGCTCGGCCAGAGGTCCTTGAGCGTCACGGGATTGCCAGCCGCATCATGGCCGAGCACATCCTGCTCGATATCGAAGCGCACGGTACCGGCGATGGCGTAGGCCACCACCAGCGGCGGCGAAGCGAGGAAGGCCTGCTTGGCGTACGGGTGGATGCGACCGTCGAAGTTGCGGTTGCCCGAGAGCACGGCGGTGGCGTAAAGGTCGCGCTCGATGATTTCCTTCTGGATCGCCGGATCCAGCGCGCCGGACATGCCGTTGCAGGTGGTGCAGGCGTAGGCGACGATGCCGAAGCCGAGCTTCTCCAGCTCCGGCAGCAGGCCGGCCTCTTCCAGGTACAGCTTGGCGACCTTCGAGCCCGGTGCGAACGACGTCTTCACCCAGGGCTTGCGTACCAGACCCAGTTCGTTGGCCTTTTTCGCCAGCAGACCGGCAGCGACCACGTTGCGCGGGTTGGAGGTGTTGGTGCAGCTGGTGATGGCAGCGATGATCACCGCGCCGTCAGGCATCAGGCCCTCAGCCTCTTCGGCCCTGCCCGCCGCCAGCTTGGCCTCGTCGGCGATGCCACGCTCGTGCAGCGCCGAGGTCGGCAGCCGCCTGTGCGGGTTGGACGGCCCGGCCAGGTTACGCACCACGGTGGACAGATCGAAGCTCAGCACCCGCTCGTACTCGGCGCCCTGCAGGGCGTCGGCCCACAGACCGGTGGTCCTGGCGTAGTTTTCCACCAGCGCCACCTGCTCCGGCTCGCGGCCGGTGAGCTTGAGGTAGTCGATGGTCTGGCCGTCGATATAGAACATCGCGGCGGTGGCACCGTACTCCGGGCACATGTTGGAGATGGTGGCGCGGTCGCCGATGGACAGGCTGTCGGCACCCTCGCCGAAGAATTCGACCCAGGCACCCACCACGCGCTCCTTGCGCAGGAACTCGGTCAGCGCCAGGACGATATCGGTGGCGGTGATGCCCGGCTGACGCTTGCCGGTCAGCTCGACGCCGACGATATCGGGCAGGCGCATCATCGAGGGATGGCCGAGCATCACGGTCTCGGCCTCCAGGCCGCCGACACCGATGGCGATCACGCCCAGGGCATCGACGTGCGGCGTGTGCGAGTCGGTGCCGACGCAGGTGTCGGGGAAGGCGATGCCGCCGCGCGCCTGGATCACCGGGCTCATCTTCTCCAGGTTGATCTGGTGCATGATGCCGTTGCCGGCCGGGATCACGTCGACGTTCTTGAACGCGGTCTTGGTCCAGTCGATGAAGTGGAAGCGGTCCTCGTTGCGGCGATCTTCGATGGCGCGGTTCTTCTCGAAGGCGTCCGGGTCGAAGCCCGGCGCCTCGACGGCCAGCGAGTGGTCGACGATCAACTGGGTCGGCACCACCGGGTTGACCTTGGCCGGGTCACCGCCCTGCTCGGCGATGGCATCGCGCAGGCCGGCCAGGTCGACCAGCGCGGTCTGGCCGAGGATGTCGTGGCAGACCACGCGCGCCGGGTACCAGGGAAAGTCCAGGTCGCGCTTGCGGTAGACCAGCTGCTCCAGCGAGGCTGTCAGATCCTGCGGATCGCAGCGGCGCACCAGCTGCTCGGCGAGCACGCGCGAGGTGTAGGGGAGCTTGTCCCAGGCGCCGGCCTGGATCGCCTCGACCGCCTCACGGGCATCGAAGTAATCCAGCACGGTGCCGGGCAGGCGCTTGCGGTATTGGCTATTCACGGTTTCGGTCATTTTATTTACGGTCCTTGAGCGGCACGAACTTCAGGTCTTCGGGGCCTGTGTAGTTGGCGCTCGGGCGGATGATCTTGCCGTCGATACGCTGTTCGATGACGTGGGCGGACCAGCCGGCGGTGCGGGCGATGACGAACAACGGGGTGAACATGGCGGTGGGCACACCCATCATGTGGTAGCTCACGGCGCTGAACCAGTCGAGGTTGGGGAACATCTTCTTGATCTCCCACATCACGCTTTCCAGGCGCTCGGCGATGTCATACATCTTGGTGTTGCCCTGCTCCACGGACAGCTCGCGGGCCACTTCCTTGATCACCTTGTTGCGTGGATCGCTGACGGTGTAGACCGGGTGACCGAAGCCGATCACCACCTCCTTGCGCCCTACCCGCTCGCGGATGTCGGCCTCGGCTTCGTCCGGGCTGTCGTAACGCTTCTGCACCTCGAAGGCCACCTCGTTGGCGCCGCCGTGCTTGGGGCCGCGCAGCGCGCCAATGGCGCCGGCGATGCAGCTGAACAGGTCCGAGCCGGTGCCGGCGATCACCCGCGAAGTGAAGGTGGAGGCGTTGAATTCGTGCTCGGCATACAGGTTGAGCGAGGTGTGCATGGCGCGCACCCAGGACTCGCGCGGCTTCTCGCCGTGCAGCAGGTGCAGGAAGTGGCCGCCGATGGAGTCGTCGTCGGTGTCCACCTCGATGCGCTTGCCGTTGTGGCTGTAGTGGTACCAGTACAACAGCGCCGAGCCCAGAGAGGCCATCAGCTTGTCGGCAATGTCGCGGGCGCCGGGGTGGTTATGGTCATCCTTCTCCGGGGCCAGACAGCCGAGCACGGACACGGCGGTGCGCATCACGTCCATCGGGTGCGCCGAGGGCGGCAGCTGCTCCAGCGCGGCCTTGACCCCTGCCGGCAGGCCGCGCAGGGCCTTGAGCTTGGCCTTGTAACCGGCCAGTTCGGCGACGTTGGGCAGTTTGCCGTGCACCAGCAGGTGGGCGATTTCCTCGAACTCGCAGCGATTGGCGAAATCGAGCACGTCATAGCCACGGTAATGCAGGTCGTTACCGGTACGGCCGACGGTGCACAGCGCGGTATTACCGGCGGCAGTGCCGCTCAGGGCGACGGATTTCTTCGGCTTGAAGCCAGGGGCGGTTTCAGTCGAGCTCATGGTCATCTCCTTGTCTCTTGTTCTAGGTGCGTGGCCCGGCGGCAATCCGGCAACCACGCCAACCAATCCCCGGATTGCATCCGGGCTACAGCCTTATTTCTTGCCGGCAGCGAACAGCGCGTCGAGCTTCTGCTCGAAGGCGTGGTAGCCGATGCGGTCGTACAGCTCGGCGCGGGTCTGCATCAGCTCGATCACGTCCTTCTGGTGGCCGTTCTGACGGATCGAGGTGTAGACACTTTCTGCCGCCTTGTTCGCCGCGCGGAAGGCCGACAGCGGGTAGAGCTGGATGGCCACGCCGACCGAAGCCAGCTCGTCGCGGCTGAACAGCGGCGTGGCGCCGAATTCGGTGATGTTGGCCAGTACCGGCACCTTCAGAGCATCGACGAAGCGCTTATAGGTGGGCAGGTCGTAGGCGGCCTCGGCGAAGATGCCGTCGGCACCGGCCTCGACATAGGCCTGGCAGCGCTCGATGGCGGCGTCCACGCCCTCGGCCTGGATGGCATCGGTACGGGCGATGAGGAAGAAGTCCGGATCGGTCTTGGCGTCGGCGGCGGCACGCACGCGGTCGACCATTTCCTCGCAGGAGACGATCTCCTTGCCCGGGCGGTGACCACAGCGCTTGGCGCCGACCTGATCCTCGATATGCGCGGCGGCGGCGCCGGCCTTGATCAGGTTCTTGATGGTGCGCTCGATATTGAAGGCGCTGGGGCCAAAGCCGGTGTCGATGTCCACCAGCAGCGGCAGGTCGCACACATCAGTGATGCGGCGTACGTCGGTGAGCACGTCATCGAGGGTGTTGATGCCCAGGTCCGGCAGGCCCAGGGAGCCGGCCGCCACGCCACCACCGGACAGGTAGATGGCACGGAAGCCCGCACGCTTGGCCAGCAGCGCATGGTTGGCGTTGATCGCGCCGATTACCTGCAGCGGTTTCTCTTCAGCGAGGGCCTGGCGGAAGCGCTGGCCGGCGGAAAGCTGGGTCATGAATCACCTCGGGTCTTGGATGAAGTGGCGAGCGCTTCCTTGTAGTGGCGCTCGATATTGCGCTTGGAGGCGCCGATGTGGCGGCGCATCAGCAGTTCGGCCAGTTCGCCGTCACGCTCGGCGATGGCATCGAGAATGCGGTGGTGTTCGGCGAAAGCCTGGCGCGGACGATTGGGCGTGGCGGAGAACTGCAGGCGATACATGCGCACCAGTTGGTACAGCTCGTCGCACAGCAGCTTGGCCAGGGTGCGGTTGCCGCTGCCCTGAATGATCCGGTAGTGGAAATCGAAGTCGCCTTCCTGCTGGTAGTAGCCGACGCCGGCCTTGAACGCGGCGTCCTGCTCGTGCAGCTCCAGCACCCGGCGCAGCTCGTCGATTTCCTGCTGGGTCATGCGCTCGGCCGCCAGGCGGCAGGCCATGCCCTCGAGGGATTCGCGAATCTCGTACAGCTCGATCAGCTCGGCATGACTGAGCGACACCACCCGTGCGCCCACATGCGGTACGCGCACCAGCAGCTTCTGACCTTCCAGCCGGTGGATCGCCTCACGCAGCGGCCCCCGGCTGATGCCGTAGGTGCGCGCCAGCTCGGGCTCGGAAATCTTGCTGCCCGGCGCGATCTCGCCCTTGACGATGGCCGCCTGGATCAGGCGAAACACATGCTCGGAAAGTGTTTCCGAATCCACCTGGGCGATTGGCGATGTTTCCGATTCAAGCAGCATGATTGTCGACACCAGTGACGTTCAATGCCGTGAAAACTACGCTCAAAAGCGGTTTATGTCAAAGTAGACCAAAGCATTGTCGACAATATTTTTATCCCATCCCCCAGAGCGAACCGCGACCTTACTTGCAGAAAGCTACATAAGCGTCTGTCGGCACGGAAAATCCCCATGCTAGAATTCGCGCACTCATGCCTGGTCATTGCCTTTTGCCATGCCTGCTAGACTTCCATCGCAGGCGAGACCTGGCAGGACGTCGCCAGCCACCTTTTCCACCCGCCTACGGCAACCTTCTCTCAAGGACCCATGAGACTGAAACCTTTCTCCTTGTGCCTCTGCCTGCTGAGCCTGTCTTTCCCGGGTCTGGCCCTCGGCAAGTCCATCTATGGTCTGAACGAATACATTCATATCGAAGAGCTCGACGTGCTGGTTGCCGCCAAGCTCGACACCGGCGCCAAGACAGCTTCGCTCAGCGCTCGCGACATCAAGCGCTTCAAACGCAATGGCGAAACCTGGGTACGTTTCGTCCTGGCGGTGGACGATAGCCATGAGCACACCGTGGAGCGCCCGCTCTCGCGCATCAGCAAGATCAAACGCCGTGCCGGAGACTTCGATCCGGAAGAAGGCAAGACCTACACGGCGCGCCCTGTCATCGACCTTGAACTGTGCATGGGCCAGACCCTGCGCACGATAGAAGTGAACTTGACCGACCGAAGCGCATTCCAATACCCGCTTCTGATCGGCTCCGAAGCACTCAAGGACTTCGAAGCGATGGTCGACCCAAGCCTTAAATATGCCGCTGGAAAACCCGGCTGCACCAATGACGCAACCCCTGGCGAGTAACTCCCATGCGCTCTCTGAACCTGCATCTGAAAGTCCTGATCACCCTGCTGGTGGCCTTGGGCGTTCTGATTACGGCATACCAAATCTTCATTCTCGGCATTCCGGTGACCGAGGACGAAACCGACGACCTGTGGAACATCGACGCCAAGGTCGAATTCCTGGCCAGCCCGCGCGAGCCGGTGAAACTGCAGATGTTCGTACCGCCGCTGAACCAGGATTACGTCAGCCTCAACGAGAGCTTCATCTCCAACAACTATGGCGTCAGCGTCAACCGCGTCGACGGCAACCGCCGCGTCACCTGGTCGGCGCGTCGCGCCAACGGCAAGCAGACCCTCTACTACCGCCTGGTGCTGACCAAGCGCTACAGCGGCGAACAACCGCCGGCCAAAGGCCCGATCTTCCGCGACAGCATCCCGGTCGAAGGCCCGGAGAAGATCGCCGCCGAAGCCCTGCTCGCGCCGATTCGCCAGCACTCGGCCGACGTCGAAACCTTCATCAGCGAGACCATCAAGCGCGTCAACAACGCCAACGACGACAACGTAAAACTGCTGCTCGGCGGCGACGCCTCCACCGCCAACAAAGCCAAGGTGGTCGACCTGCTGCTGTCCATCGCCCACGTGCCGATGGAGCGCGTACACACCATTCGCCTGCAGGCCGAGGTGGCGCAGTCGCCGGAGCTGTGGCTGCGCAGCTTCAACGGCCAGAAGTGGCTGTACTTCAACCCGGAAACCGGTGAGCAGGGCCTGCCGGCCGATCGCCTGGTCTGGTGGATCGGCGATGGCGACCTGGTCAGCCTCGAAGGCGGCCGTCAGGCTCAGGTCAGCTTCAGCCTGAACAACAGCGAGATGAATGCCATCCGCCTGGCCAAGCTGACCGACGAGAACACCGACGCCAGCTTCCTCGAATACTCGCTGTACGGCCTGCCGCTGCAGACCCAGCAGACCTTCATGATCATGGTGATGATCCCGATCGGCGTGCTGGTCATCCTGATTCTGCGCAACCTCGGCGGCCTGCAGACCCTCGGCACCTTCACCCCGGTGCTGATCGCCCTCGCCTTCCGCGAAACCCAGCTGGGCTTCGGCATCTTCCTGTTCACCGTGATCACCGCGCTCGGCCTGTCGCTGCGCTCCTATCTGGAACACCTGAAACTGCAGATGCTGCCGCGCCTGTCGGTGGTGCTGACCTTCGTCGTGGTGCTGATCGCCGCCATCAGCCTGTTCAGCCACAAGCTGGGCCTGGAGCGCGGCCTGTCGGTGGCGCTGTTCCCGATGGTGATTCTGACCATGACCATCGAACGCCTGTCGATCACCTGGGAAGAGCGCGGCGGCGGCCATGCCTTCAAGGTCGCCATCGGCACCCTGGTGGCCGCGACCCTGGCGCACCTGCTGATGAGCGTGCCGGAGCTGGTGTACTTCGTGTTCACCTTCCCGGCGGTCCTGCTGATCCTGGTGGGTTTCATGCTGGCGATGGGTCGCTACCGCGGCTACCGCCTGACCGAACTGTTCCGTTTCAAAGCCTTCCTCAAGGACTAAGACCATGTTCGGCCTGATCAAGACATGGAAGGCCCTTGAAGCCAAAGGCATCATGGGCATCAACCGACGCAATGCGGACTACGTGCTGAAGTACAACAAACGGCACCTGTACCCCATCGTCGACGACAAGATCATCACCAAGGAGCGGGCCATCGAGGCCGGCATCGATGTGCCGGAGCTGTACGGCATCATCGAAACCGAGAAGGAAATCGACAAGCTCGACGAGATCATCGCCGGGCGCAGCGACTTCGTCATCAAGCCGGCGCAGGGCGCCGGCGGTGACGGCATCCTGGTGATCGCCGACCGTTTCGAGGACCGCTTCAAGACGGTGTCCGGCAAGATCGTCAGCCATGAGGAGCTGGAGCAGCAGATTTCCAGCATTCTCTCCGGCCTGTACTCGCTCGGCGGCCACCGCGACCGCGCACTGATCGAATACCGCGTGACCCCGGATACCATCTTCAAGAGCATCAGCTACGAAGGCGTGCCTGACATCCGCATCATCGTGCTGATGGGCTACCCGGTGATGGCCATGCTGCGCCTGCCGACGCGTCAGTCCAGCGGCAAGGCCAACCTGCACCAGGGCGCCATCGGTGTCGGTGTGGACCTGGCCACCGGCGTCACCCTGCGCGGCACCTGGCTGAACAACAAGATCAGCAAGCACCCGGATACCACCAACGCGGTGGACGGCGTGCAACTGCCGAACTGGGATGGCTTCATGAAGCTTGCCGCCGGCTGCTACGAGCTGTGCGGCCTGGGTTACATCGGCGTGGACATGGTTCTCGACCAGGACAAGGGCCCGCTGATTCTCGAGCTCAACGCCCGCCCCGGCCTGAACATCCAGATCGCCAACGACTGCGGCCTGACTCATCGCGCCCATGCCGTGGAAGCGCGCCTGGAAGAACTGAAAGCCAAGGGCGTGCAGGAAACTCCCGAAGAGCGCGTGCGCTTCTCCCAGGAGCTGTTCGGTCACGTCAGCGTCAAGCAGGACGACTGAGCCGTTGCAACGGGCTGCTGGCCACAGTGCGAGCAGCCCGCCTCCCTCATCTCATGTCTTGAGATGGCATCCCCGGCGCACCCAGCGCCCCTTACGCATCCCCCTCGCACCTGCGCCATCCTGAAAGCCCCTGTCGCGGCTGATCAAGCAACTTGATTGCGGTGCAACACGCCCACCTATAACGACGCGTATCGCTTGTGGCAGCCCGTGCGCAGCATTAGATTAGCCAATTATCTAGGGCACCTATCATAAGCAGAAGGGATAAGCATGGCGCTCACCGACCAGTCCACCCGCATCCGCGCAGGCGAAGAACTCGACGCCACCGTCATCGATGCCTATCTCAAGGCTCACATCCCCGGCTTGAGCGGCGAAGCCAGAATCAGCCAGTTTCCCGGCGGTGCATCCAATCTGACCTACCTGATCGAGTACCCGCAGCAGGAGTTCGTCCTGCGGCGTCCGCCGTTCGGTCACAAGGCCAAGTCTGCCCACGACATGGGCCGCGAATACCGCATCCTCAACCAGCTCAACGCCGGTTTCCCCTACTGCCCCAAGGCTTATGTGCACTGCACCGACGAATCCGTGATCGGTGCCGAGTTCTACGTGATGGAGCGAGTGAAGGGCATCATCCTGCGCTCGGACATGCCGGCCGAGCTGAACTTCAGCCCCGAGCAGACCACCGCGCTGTGCAAGAGCTTCATCGACAAGCTGGTGGAGCTGCACAACGTCGACTACCACGCCTGCGGCCTGGGCGATCTGGGCAAGCCCGAGGGTTATGTCGAACGCCAGATCAGGGGCTGGAGCGAGCGCTACGAGAAGGCCCTGACGCCCGACGCACCAACCTGGGAGCCGGTCAAGGCCTGGCTGCGCGACAAGATGCCGGCCGATCATCACAAGCCGGGCATCGTGCATAACGACTACCGCTTCGACAACGTGATTCTCGACCCGAGCAACCCGATGCAGATCATCGGCGTGCTCGACTGGGAGATGACCACCATCGGCGATCCGCTGATGGACCTGGGCAACACCCTGGCCTACTGGATCGAAGCTGGCGATCCGCCCCCCGTGCAGCTGATGCGTCGCCAGCCGAGCAACGCCCCGGGCATGCTCACCCGCCAGCAGTTCGTCGATTACTACGCCGAGCAGGCCGGCATCGAGATCAAGAGTTTCGACTTCTACTACACCTACGGCCTGTTCCGCCTGGCCGGCATCGTGCAGCAGATCTACTACCGCTTCTACCACGGCCAGACCCAGGACAAGCGCTTCGCCCAGTTCATCCACATGAACAAGCTGCTGGAGCAGATGAGCCTGCAGGTCATCGGCAAAACCACTCTCTAAACCCGGGGTAATCACAATGTCCAAGACCCAACTGTTCGACCTCGACGGCAAGATCGCCTTCGTCTCCGGCGCCAGCCGCGGCATCGGTGAGGCCATTGCCAAGCTGCTGGCCCAGCAAGGCGCTCACGTGATCGTCTCCAGCCGCAAGATCGAGGGCTGCCAGGCCGTGGCCGATGCCATCCTGGCCGAAGGCGGCAAGGCCACCGCCATCGCCTGCCACATCGGCGAGATGGAACAGATCTCCAGCGTCTTCGCGCAGATCAGGGAACAGTTCGGTCGCCTCGACATCCTGGTCAACAACGCCGCCACCAACCCGCAGTTCTGCAACGTGCTGGACACCGACCTGGGCGCCTTCCAGAAAACCGTGGACGTGAATATCCGCGGCTACTACTTCATGTCCATCGAAGGCGGCAAGCTGATGAAGGAAAACGGCGGCGGCTCGATCATCAACGTCGCCTCGATCAACGGCGTATCCCCCGGCGAATTCCAGGGCATCTACTCGGTCACCAAGGCCGCGGTGATCAGCATGACCAAGGTGTTCGCCAAGGAATGCGCGCAGTTCGGCATTCGCTGCAATGCCCTGCTGCCGGGCCTGACCGACACCAAATTCGCCTCGGCACTGACCAAAAACGACGCCATCCTCAAGCATGCGCTGCAGCGCATTCCGCTCAAGCGCGTAGCCGACCCCAGCGAAATGGCCGGCGCGGTGCTGTACCTGGCCAGCGAAGCGTCCAGCTACACCACCGGTGTGGCGCTGAACGTGGACGGCGGCTTCCTCTCCTGAAGCCAAATGCCCCGAACGACAAAGGCACCTACAAGGTGCCTTTGTCGTTTTGGGTACGCGATGCGCACCGCAGGTTCAGTGGTTTTCATTTGTTGGGCAGGACGGCACTGCACTCTAGCCCGCCAATCCTGGTCAGTGTGGGCTAAAGCCCACCCTACATCGCTGACAGCCAGGAAGCGCACAACGCCACTACCCTCTCCCGCCCTTCGGGCACCCTCTGCCGCAAGCGGCCGCTACCAATCCTTCAAGGCCGCTTCTGCCGCCGGGTTCATCGGCTCGGCCAGCAGACCGGTCGGTGTCAGGCTGACGCTGTAGACCGCATCGGCGGCGATCGGCAGATAGGTGACGCGCAGCGCCTGCGGATCGAACAGGAGCAGGTCACGCTGGCTCAGGCGCAGCCAGCGCCACAGATCCACACCGTACGGGCTTTCCGCGAGCTGTACGCGACCGTGTTGCGCCAACGCCTGCTGCTCGATGGCGAGAAAACGTCCGGATAGCCGCTCCAGGCGGTAACCCGGTTCGAGACCGATCAACTCGGCCAGACCTTTCCAGCGAATCAGCCGGCCATCAAGCTGCCACAGATCGCCCTCCAGGGTCACCGTACGCTCACGCCCACCTTCGAGCAGCGTCACCTGATAACGCTGCGGGCCATCGGCCTTGAAGCTCAGCGTCACCAAGGGTTTACCTGGCTGCAGCGACTCATAGGCATAGAGATCGTAAGCCACCAGGCCGACCAGCCCCGCCAGCGCAAGAAATGCCAGACCACAGGTACCGCGCAGCCAGCCGAGGAACCAGCCCGTATTGAGCAGAATGCGCAATGCCACCAGCAGCGCCAATACGGCCAACAGCGCCATGGCCCAGGCCAACCCGTCGTATTGCATCGATTGCGTTCCTTCTCTGACGAAATCCCGGCATTATGCGCAGCTCGCCTCACCGCGAACAGCCAGCAGGCTGCGCACTCGCCCACAAGTCGACACTTTATATGCCCTTCGCCCTCGAACTCGCCATCGACCCCAGCACCCTGGCCATTCTCGCGCTGGTCGCCTTCACCGCCGGTTTCATCGACGCCATCGCCGGAGGTGGCGGCCTGCTGACCATCCCCGCCCTGCTCACTGCCGGCCTGCCGCCTCATCTGGTGCTCGGCACCAACAAACTGTGCGCCACCTTCGGCTCGGGCACCGCAGCGCTGACCTTCTACCGGCGCAAGCTGTTCGACCCCGGGCAGTGGCGCAGCGCCTTGCTGGCCACGCTGATTGGTGCCCTGCTCGGCGCGGTGATCGCCCACTGGATGCCCGCCGCCTGGCTCAACCAGATGCTGCCGGCGGTGGTGTTCGCCTGCGGCCTGTATCTGCTGTTCGGCCGCATGCCCGAGGCTCCGACGGAACAGAACCTGCCGATCGCCCGCGGCCGGCAGTGGCCACAGGGGCTTGGTCTGGGTTTCTACGATGGAGTGGCCGGCCCGGGCACCGGCGCCTTCTGGACGGTCAGCAGCCTGCTGATGTATCCGCTCGACCTGGTGCGCGCCAGTGGCGTGGCACGCACCATGAATTTCGTCAGCAACGCCGCGGCACTGGCGGTATTCATCGCCTTCGGTCAGGTGGCCTGGGTGCTTGGTCTGAGCATGGGCGCGGCACTGATGGTCGGCGCCTTCCTGGGCGCGCGCACGGCAATCAAGGGCGGTTCGAAATTCATTCGCCCGGTGTTCATTCTGGTGGTGTTGGCACTGACCGCACGCCTGGTCTGGCAGCACTGGGTCGCGTAGGGCGGGTGCGACCTGCCACAGCATCGATTTGGCGGGTTGCCCCGCCCTACGGCAGACTGGGCTCGGGCAGACCGAGGCGGCGCGCCACGTAGAGATCGATCAGATGGCGGGCGATGGAACGCGAAGCCGGCAACGGCGGCAGCTCATCGACGCGAAACCAGCGCGCATCCTCGATCTCGTCTTCCTGCATGACGATTTCGCCACCGGCATATTCGGCGTGGAAGCCGAGCATCAGTGAATGCGGGAATGGCCAGCCCTGGCTGCCGATGTAGTGCAGGTTCTTCACCTCGACGCCGACTTCCTCGCGCACCTCGCGCGCCACGCAATGCTCCACCGATTCGCCCGGCTCGACGAAGCCGGCCAGGGTGCTGTAGACGCCCGTGACGAAGCGCGGCGAACGGGCCAGCAGGATCTCGTCCCCACGCGTGACCAGCACGATCATGCTCGGCGAGATGCGCGGATAGTGTTGCGACTCGCAGCCGTCGCAACGCATCGCTCGCTCCCCCGGCAACTGGCGCGTCGGCGCACCGCAGCTGCCACAGAAGCGATGCTCGGCGTACCAGGTACCGATCTGCGCGGCGTACGCCAGCATGCGGAAAGTCTCCGCCTCGCCTTGCAGCATGAACTGACGCAGGCTCTGCCAGCTGCAACCATCCAGCATGGACGACGGTTTCACCTGCAGTAGATAGATGGCGTCCTCACCGAAATAGCCGATGCCCTGTTCGCCGACGATCTGCAGGTCTTGGCGCTTGATCCAGTCGCGAGGAAACAACACGCCGTTGCTGTCGGCCAGAAAATGCTGCTGGTGGTAGAGCAACGCCCAGCCGCCCGGCTGGGCCGGGTCGAGAAAGGCGTTGCGCCAGATCATCAGGCCGCCACCGGCATGCCCAGCGCCTTGACGCTCTCTTCAGCCAGATCGAGCACGCTGGGACGGGTCTCGGGCCGCATCACGGCACCGGCTTCCAGATAGTACTCCAGGCTGCTGAGCGCATCGGCCAGGGTTTCCAGCATCTGCTCCGACGGCATCTGCCCGGACTCGAGCATGCGCGTCTGGATATAGTCGGCGCAGGCGCCGACCAGCATGGCTGCCCGGCGCTGCTCGAGGAACCACAGCCCGCCACGCACCGCCTGCAGGCTGAACGGCACGTTGGCCAGGTGCATCTTGTCGCCGCCCGCCTCCAGGTATGCGGTGATGGCGCGCTTGGCCAGCGCCAGACCGGCCTGGGCCTCGTCGACCACGACGATACGCGCCTCGTTGAGCTGGTGATTGGCGAAGGAGTCGGCCTCGTTGCCCGGCTCGACCGGCGCCGGTCGAGTATCGCGCCCCTCGCCTCGCTCGAGGCTGGCCACCATGCCTTCGACATACAGCACGGCATCGGCCAGCTTGTGCAACTGCTCCGGCTGCGGGGCCGTATTGTCGTTCCAGGCCGCCACCAGCGGCAGCTGCGCACTCAGCGAGTTGCCCGCGGAGTTGAGGCCGACCATGCCCAGGGTCTTGGCCAGCTTGCCCAGCAGCGCATGCAGAGTACCCAGGGTTTCGCCCTGCAGGGTGCCACGCTCGAGCAGATCGAGCATGTCCTTGACGCTGGCCAGCTCTTCGCGAATCGCCGTGGACAGCGAACGCATCACCGCCTGCCCCGGCCCCGCCAGGCGCTGGTATTCCTCTTCCAGCAGATGATCGGTGAACGGCAGCGGCGTCAGCCCGAAGACTTCGCGCATGGCGCTGGCGAGCGGACCGTGGCTGTCGGCCAGCGCGACCAGATACAGCAGCTCCTTGAGCAGGCTGCGCGGCGCTTCGTACTGCGGATTGCTCAGCATCAGCTTGAGTTCGCGATCCAGGCGCGAGAACAGCTGCTTGCGCCCCTTGCGCGGCAGCAGCTGACCATCGCACTGCGCCTCGATGGCAGCGGCGCCGATCCAGCACATGCGCCCGCGTGCCTCGTTGGCGAACAGGCTGTCCAGACGCGCCATGGCGCGCACCATGAGCTTGAGGCTGGCCTGCGGATTCTGCTCGCGGATGAAGCCGAGCAACCCCACCTGATACATGTGGCGCAGGCGCTTGCCTTCGCTGAGCTTGGCCGCGCCATCCAGCGGCTGGGTAGCGCTGTGCGGCCGCGCATGATCGAGGCGCACGCTGAAGAAGAAGCTTTCCGGCAAAGGCTGCTGGGCGCCGGCCATGCGCAGGTCATTGATTGCCGGCAGCAGCAGCTCGGGCATCTCCTGGCGATGGGCGTCGACGTTCTCCAGATAGCGGCGCAACACGTGCAGCGCGTTGCTCAGCGCGGCCAACTGCACGTCGCGCTCCTCGCCGGCGCCGGCGGGGATATCGGTAGCCTGATCCAGCACCTCCTGCGCCAGCAGCTCGGCGCCGGCCAGCTCGATCAGATTGAGGGTGCCGCGCACCTGCTGCAGGCTTTCCACTGCCTGTTGCAGCAGGCTGCCGTTGTGACGTTCGGCGATGAAGTGCTCGAGGCTCTGCTCGGCCTCTTCCATGGTGACGAACAGTTCGTCGCGCACCAGGTTCAGGGATGTGGCTCCACTCACCATGCTCTAGGCACCTCGAGACTCGCAGCGGACAACAGTGGATACGGCATCAGTCGGCGAACTCCGGTTTCTGCTTGGTCATGTGCGCCGTCATGGCCAGACGCAGGTCTTCCGACTGCAGCATGGCAGCGTTCCAGGTGGCGATGTACTCCAGGCCATCGTCGACCCGGTGATCACGCATGTAGCGAATCATTTCCTTGGTACCGCGAATCGCCACCGGCGACTTGGCGGCAATGTCCGCGGCGATTGCCATGACCCCGGCCAGCAGGGCTTCCTGGCTCTCGTAGGTGCGATTGACCAAACCAATACGCGCGGCCTCGGCGCCGTCGATGCTGCGCCCGGTGAAGGCCAGTTCGCGCATCATGCCGTCACCGATGATACGCGGCAGGCGCTGCAGGGTACCGACATCGGCCGCCATGCCCATGTCGATCTCCTTGATGGAGAACTGCGCGTCGACCGTGGCGTAACGCATATCGCAGGCGCTGATCAGGTCGATGGCGCCACCCAGGCAGTAGCCGTGGATCGCGGCCAGCACCGGCTTGCGGCACTGGTCGACGGCAACGAAGGAAGCCTGCAGTTCGAGGATCTTGCGGCGCAGGGCATCGGCATTGCGGCCGACATCCTTGCCCAGTTGGGAACCAACCGAGGCCAGCAGCATCAGATCGATACCGGAGGAAAAGTGCTTGCCTGCACCGGACAGCACCACCACCCGCACCGCATCGGTGGCATCGACCCAGCGGAAGATCTCGATGATCTCGCGCCAGAAGTCGGCATTCATCGCATTGACCTTGTCCGGGCGGTTGATCTGCACATGGGCGATCTTGTCCGCCAACTCGACGCGGAAGGCTTGATAGTCGGACATGGCAGTCATCCTCAGCCGTGGCTCGGCAGCACAGTAACGATTTTGTGATTAATAACCGAGCAACTATAACAAGCACGCGATAAAAGTCGATGCTTGCCACTGTGACGCAGGGCACGCCCCGGACGTTAACAAGCGCTTTGAGTATCACGGATAAGGGCTTGATCTGCCGAGGGTCTTGCCCCCGGCAGTCACCTCGGGCACATCACTCCACGAGACAATCGACGCAATACTGCCCCGCCTCGGCCTGCAGGCCGTGCACGTCGATGTCGAAGCCCGGGAAGGCCTGATCGAAGGTCCGCGCGAAGGCCAGGTAGTCGAGTATCGAGCGGGTCGCGGCGGTGAAGCGCTCACCCGGCATGATCAGCGGAATGCCCGGCGGATAAGGCACCAGCATCACGGCAGCGATGCGCCCCTGCAGTTGATCGATCGGCACCGCCTCGACCTCGCCGCGCACCAGGCGGTCGTAGGCCTCGGCCGGCTTGATCGCCACTTCCGGCAAAGCCGTGTACATGCTCTTCAACGCCTTGGCCGTGGCGTTGTCGCGGTAGCAGCCATGCAGCGCATCGCACAGATCGCGCAGCCCCATGCCCTGATAGCAGCCGCCACCCGCATGAGCGATGGAGGGCAGCACGTCCACCAGCGGCAGATTGGCGTCGTAGCTGCGCTTGAACTCCAGCAGTTCGGTCAGCAGCGTGC
Organism: Pseudomonas sp. GD04158; assembly: GCF_029834875.1. NCBI lineage: Bacteria > Pseudomonadati > Pseudomonadota > Gammaproteobacteria > Pseudomonadales > Pseudomonadaceae > Pseudomonas > Pseudomonas sp. GD04158. The sequence goes on from NZ_JAODYT010000004.1 coordinate 56,251, forward strand.
TCCACTTGCCCTTGGTGATGCCCATGGAAAACAGCACCAGGAAGGAATACAGACCGGTCTTTTCCACGACCAGGCCGCGCTCCCAGAGAAACTTGCTGACCACCGCCGCCGGGATCCCGCGCTCCTCCAGTTTGCCGGCCGCGTTGAGACCGGGCATCACCAGCGTCACCTTGATCGGGTCAAGCAGCACGTAGTCATTGGCTACCTCGCCGAAACCATGCCAGTCGGCGTCCGGCTGCAGCACCCAGTCGGCAGTCGACAGGCTGTCGGCGCCATCGGCTTCGCCCGGCTGCCAGATGCTGAACCACCAGTCCTCGGCATCGAGATTGCGGCGCACGTTGGCCAGGGCACGACGGAAGCTCAGGGCCTCGTCGAAGGTTTCCTGGATCAGCGAACGCCCGGCCGGGCCTTCCATCATCGCCGAGGCCACATCCAGTGAGGCGATGATGCCGTACTGCGGCGACGTGGAGATGTGCATCATGAAGGCTTCGTTGAAGCGGTCACGGTCCAATTGGCGCTGCCCGCCATCCTGCACATGGATCATCGAGGCCTGACTGAACGCGGCCAGCAGCTTGTGCGTGGAATGGGTGGTGAACACCAGCGGCGAGCGCTCGTCGCACTGGGTACCCATGCCGTAGCGGCCGGCATAGAACTCATGGAACGCGGCGTAGGCGTACCAGGCCTCGTCGAAGTGCAGCACCTCGACCGAATCACCCAGCGCCTGCTTGACCATCTCGGCGTTGTAGCAAAGCCCGTCGTAGGTGGAGTTGGTCACCACCGCCAGCTTGACCTTAGGCGCGCGACCGCGTGCCAGCGGGCTGGCGTCGATCTTGGCCTGGATCGATTCACGGCTGAACTCCGACAGCGGAATCGGCCCGATGATGCCCAGCTCGTTGCGCTCGGGGCACAGGTACAGCGGGATCGCACCGGTCATGATGATCGAATGCAGGATCGACTTGTGGCAGTTGCGGTCCACCAGTACCAGATCGTCACGCCCGACCATCGAATGCCAGACGATCTTGTTCGCCGTGGACGTGCCGTTGATCACGAAGAAGGTGTGGTCGGCGCCGAAGTTGCGCGCGGCGCGCGCCTCGGCTTCGGCCAGCGGGCCGGTGTGATCGAGCAGCGAACCCAGCTCCGGCACCGACACCGACAGATCCGAACGCAGGGTGTTTTCCCCGAAGAACTGGTGAAACGCCTGGCCTACCGGGCTCTTGCGGTAAGCCACGCCGCCGCCGTGACCGGGCGTGTGCCAGGAATAGTTGGATTGTGCGGTGTGCTGCACCAGCGCCTTGAAGAACGGCGGCAGCAGGCCGTCGAGGTAGTTGTGCGCCGCCCGCGCCACCTGACGGGCCAAGAAGGAAACGGTGTCTTCGTAGAGATAGAGGATGCCGCGCAGGTGATTGAGATCGGCCATGGCCTCGGCCGGCGCATTCTCGATGGTGACCTGCTCGCCGAGGGCGAAGATCGGCAATTGCGGAGCACGCACCCGCGCCACGCGGATCAGCTCGACCATGTCCTGCAGCAGACGACTGTTCTCCCCCGCGCCCTCGGCGGCCACCAGGATGCAGGCCAGACCGTGGTGGGTGGAGGCGACGATGCGGCCCTCGGCTGCACTGGCGGTGGGGAGAATGCTGAAACCGTCCTGTTCCAGCTCGCGCGCAATGGCGCGCACGCGATCGCCGGCCACCGTGTCGGCCTTGATGTCGCGGTGAACGATGAGGACGGGGAATTTTAGATCTTTATACATTTTGACGTCCTGAAAGCTGGCAGGCCCTCGCCTGCCCATCGCCTCAGGTTAGAGGCTCCCCCTGATCGGCGGAACCCCCTGTGCATCACGCTATAAGAAAAGGTCGCAATTGCGCTGCTCGGTTATTCCGGCGCCTTTTCCAGCTGCGCCCACAATGACGGCCCACCGGCGGATTTCTCGATGGCAGCCAGGCGCGCCAGGTGCGCCGCGAGTTCATCCTCGCTGGCGCGAATGACGCGGGTGCGCGGACGCGCGGCATCCAGACGACGAATCGGCGTAGCCTGCTGACGACCGCTGCCATCGCTATCGGCGCCCTCACCGGCAAGCGACAGATGGGTCTGACCACCGGTCATCGCCAGGTAGACGTCGGCGAGGATCTCCGAGTCGAGCAGTGCGCCGTGCAGTTCGCGGTTGGAGTTGTCGACGCCATAGCGCTTGCACAGCGCATCGAGGCTGTTGCGCTGCCCCGGATGGCGTTCACGCGCCATCATCAGGGTGTCGAGCACCGAGCAGTAGTCGCTGACATCGGCACGCTCGCTCTGCCCCAGCAGGGCGAACTCGTTGTTGATGAAGCCAACGTCGAACGCTGCGTTATGGATGATCAGCTGGGCGCCTTTGATGAATTCGTAGAACTCATCGGCCACATCCTTGAATCGCGGCTTGTCGGCGACGTACTCGTTAGTAATGCCGTGAACCGCGATGGCGCCTTCGTCGATCTCGCGATCGGGGTTCAGGTAGACATGGAAGTGGCGCCCGGTCAGGCGCCGCCCCAGCAGTTCGACACAACCGATCTCGATGATGCGGTGCCCGTCGGTGACCGGCATGCCGGTGGTTTCGGTATCCAGCACCACATAGCGGTTGACGGTGTTATCGGTTGTCACGCCTTGCCTCTCTCATCTATCTGCTTGCCACATTTTCAGCGCGGCATCTTAACCCAGGTGGAGCCCCCACGGCTCAGCGCGCCGAGCGCACCTCGTCGACGCCACGGTTGGCCAACTGATCGGCGCGCTCGTTGCCCGGATGGCCGGTGTGCCCACGCACCCACTGCCAACTGACCTGATGACGGTTGACCTCTTCATCCAGCTTCTGCCAGAGGTCGGCATTCTTCACCGGCTCTTTCGAGGCGGTCTTCCAGCCGCGCTTCTTCCAGTTCGGCAGCCATTCCTGGATGCCCTTCATCACATATTGCGAATCGGTCACCAGCTTGACCGAGCAGGGCCGGGTCAGGGCGATCAGGCCGGCAATCGCCGCCATCAGCTCCATGCGGTTGTTGGTGGTGCTGGGGTCCCCGCCCCACAACTCCTTTTCCACGCCCTTGTAGACCAGCAATGCCCCCCAGCCTCCGGGGCCGGGATTGCCCTTACAGGCGCCGTCGGTGTAGATCACCACTTCATCGGTTTCAGACATTCACAGGCTCTGTACGGAATTGACCAGTCGGGGGAGCCTTTCAGGTATCGATGTCGCGGCGGCTGATCTTGGCCACCGGCAATGGCAACAGCTTGCCCATCGGCTCACGACGCGATTGCCGCAGCGGCCGTAAACCGACCACCAGCTTGCGCGCTACCAGCAGGTAAAAGCCGGCCCCCGGCAGTTGCCAGGCCTCCCCCCAACGTTCCAGTCGCCGCAGGCGCATTTGCCAGGCGAGCGACGCAAGCGGCGGACGATAGCACCCGAACCGCCGTTTCTCCAACGCAAAGCCCAGCAGCGTCAGCCAGTCACCCACTCGACTGGGGGAGATGCAGCGCGCCTGCCTGAGCCCGTCCTGCGCGAACAGACGCCGCGCGCCCCAGCCGCTCCAGGGATGGATACCCAGAATCAGCAGGTGCCCGCCCGGCCGCACGCTGCGCGCCGCTTCGCGCAGCAAGCCGTGTGGCGACAGACAGAAGTCCAGACCATGCTGCAGCACCACCACATCGGCCGCGTGCTCGCCCAGCGGCCAGGACTGCTCCTCGCAGACGATCTGCACGCCGGGCATCGGCGCGCCCAGGCGCACGTTGTGCTGAATCTGCCCGGCCTTGGGCGGGCCTTCGGCGCCTGGCCCGTAGCTCACCAGATAACCGCCGAAGAAACGCGCCAGCTCCTCCTCCAGCAGGCGCCGCTCCTCCTCCAGCAACAGCTGGCCGAGCGGCCCGGCAAGCCAGTCGCGCGCCTCGCCGATGAGCTTGAGCCACTCGGGGTCGGCCTGGGCGAATGCCTGATCAGTCATCGCTGCCTCCGCATGACAGGTTCTGCATGTCCTGTCTAAGATGCACCTTTATCACCAGCTTAGCGACCCACAATGATTCAGATCGACGCGCTGCCCGCCTTCAACGACAACTATATCTGGTTGCTGCAGGACCCGACCAGCCGCCGCTGCGCGGTGGTCGACCCAGGTGATGCGGCGCCGGTACTGGCCTGGCTGGAGGCTCATGGCGACTGGACGCTGAGCGATATCCTGATCACCCACCACCACTTCGACCACGTCGGTGGCGTCGAACAGCTGAAGAAGGCCACCGGCGCACGCGTCGCCGGTCCGGCGGCGGAGAAGATCCCGGCGCGTGACGTGGATCTGGGCGACAACGACCTGATCGAGGTGCTCGGCCTGCGTTTCCAGATCATGGCCGTGCCTGGCCATACCCTCGGTCATATCGCCTATTACCACGCCGAGCAGAATCTGCTGCTGTGTGGCGACACCCTGTTCGCGGGCGGCTGTGGTCGCCTGTTCGAGGGCACGCCGCAACAGATGCACCAGTCGCTTAGCCGTCTGGCCGCCCTGCCTGGTGCAACACGGGTCTACTGCACCCATGAGTACACCCTGAGCAACCTGCGCTTCGCCCATGCCGTCGAGCCGCACAACCCGGACGTCAGCGCGCGATTGGCCGAGGTGAGCCGCTGGCGCGACGAGGGCCGCATCAGCCTGCCCTCGAGCATCGAGCTGGAGCGGGCCACCAATCCCTTTCTGCGCACCGGCGAGCCCGGCGTGATCGAGGCCGCCAAACGAAACGACGAGCGGTCCTCGAGCGAACCGAGCGCCGTGTTCGCCAGCCTGCGCGCCTGGAAGGACCGCTTCTGAGGGCCCGCAAGGCAGGCAGAGAATTGCCGAGCGCCAGCGTCCCCGGCACCCGCAACGCCCCATCTGGGTGACCGACGGGATGCCGGTCACAAATGGCTGGCGAAAACTTGACCACCCCCGCTTCGGTTCCTAGAATCGCCCGATCTTTTCGCCGGGACAAACACCTCACCCAATGCCTTTATCATCACGCAAGCCATTGAATACAAAGGCATTGGTGCGAAGCGCTCGAGCGCTAGCGGTGATGTGCAGCATGATCCTGGCCGGCTGTCAGAGCCTGCCCAGCGATACCCCGGACCGCTCGGCTGACACCTCCCGAGCCGTGGGCCTGGAGCGCGAGCCGGAGTGGCTCAACAACCAGGTCAAACCGCGCGAGTACACCGATATCTGGGAACGCATGCGCGACGGCTTCAAGCTTCAGGACGAGATCGGCATCAACCCCCGCATCGAACGTCTGCGCCTCTGGTACGCCAGCAACCCGCGGCATGTCGACACCGTCAGCGAGCGCAGCGCTCCCTACATCCATTACATCGTCGAGCGCCTGGCCGAACGTGACATGCCGATGGAGCTGGCCCTGCTGCCGGTGATCGAGAGCGCCTACGACCCGCAGGCCTACTCTTCCGCCCATGCCGTCGGTCTCTGGCAATTCATTCCCTCCACCGGTCGTCACTACAACCTGCGCCAGACCAACTGGTACGACGGCCGGCGCGACGTCACCGCCTCGACCCAGGCCGCCCTCAACTACCTGAGCCGCCTGCACGAGATGTTCAACGGCGACTGGCTGCTCGCCCTGGCCGCCTACAATGCCGGCGAAGGCCGCATCAGCCGCGCCATCGAACGCAACGAAAAGCTCGGCCTGCCCAGCGACTACTGGAACCTGTCGCTGCCCAAGGAAACCGAGGACTACGTGCCCAAACTCCTGGCCCTGTCGCAGGTCATCCTGACGCCCGAGGCCTATGGCGTGACGCTGTCACCGATTGCCAACGAGCCCTACTTCGAGCAGGTCGCGATCAAGCAGCACATGGACCTCTCCCGAGTCGCCAAACTGGCCGACCTGGATGAGCAGGAACTGCTGCAGCTGAACCCCGCCTACAAACGCGGCATCACGCTCGACGGCCCGCAGCACCTCCTGGTACCGACCGAAAAGGCCGAACTGCTCAGCGCCAACCTGGCATTGATGAAGCCTCAGGAGCTGGTCGACTGGCAGAGCTACACCGTACGTTCCGGCGACAGCCTGCACGGCATCGCCAACCGTCATCACCTGAGCGTGAGCATGCTCAAGGACGTCAATCGTCTGAGCGGCAACAATCTGCGCATCGGCCAGGTGCTGACCATTCCCGGCAAGCCCGGCGTGCAGCCGAGCGAGCCGCTGTATCAGCAGCGTAGCGTGGCTCAGGCTCCGGCGGCGCGCACCTATCAGGTGAAGAACGGCGACAACCTGTGGCAGATCGCCCGCGCCAACCAGGTCGCCGTGCACGACCTGCAGCGCTGGAACAAACTGCAAGGCAACCAGCTGAAAGTTGGCCAGGTGCTCAATCTGACGGAACCGGGCGCAGGCGCCACACAGGTCGCCAGCGCCAAGCCAGCCAGCAGTGCGCGCGACAAGGCCACCTACTACCGGGTTCAGCAAGGCGATTCGCTGTACGTCATCGCCAAGCGTTTCAAGATCGACCTCAAGCGATTGCAGGCCTGGAACCCGCGCAGCAGCACGTTGCGCCCCGGGCAGACAGTGACGCTCTTCCTGCCCTGATCAACGCTTGCTGATCGCCTCCAGGCAGCGCCCGGTCAACTGGGTAAAGCGCTGGAAGGCCACGAACTGTTCGTGGCGCAGCGCCCTGCCGGATAACCTGCTGTCGGCATAGAGCACCCCGATCTCTCGCGTTCCCGCGATGATCGGCGCGATGAAGAACATTCCCGCGCCCAGGCTGCGGCGGATCGGCTGAGTGACCAGCTCGGCCAGGTTGTAGCTGGCCGGCACCCCCATCCAGATCGGCTCGCGGTGGCGCAGTGCATAGCTGAAGATATGGGGCTGCTCGACCTGCTCGGCAGGCAAAACGAAGTCCTGCAGCCACTGCTCGGTCTTGTCGCCCATCACGCGCTTGGCGCGAAAACAGCTCTGCCCATCCGCCAGCACCGCCAGCATCACCCGTTCCAGACCGGCGCCGCGGTGCAGCCCCTTGAGCAGGGTATCGAGAATCAGGCCGACATCGGCGCGCTTGCTTACCATCAGGCCGAGGTCCTGCAGCGCCTGCTGCATGACCAGCAGGTCCGGCTGCAACAGGCGCGCCTTGCGCTCTTCCTGCTGCAGGCGAATCTGCTCGGGGTCGGTATTGGGAATGAGCCGACACAGCTTGCTGGCGCCAAAGGTGGAGGCCACCTTGACCGCCTCGTCGGCACTGGCCAGCACCTGCTGCAGCGCCTCCTCCGGACTGAGGTCGACGAATGCGGCCATCTTCGCCAGCACGGCTTCCATCTCTGGCGAATCCCAGCCCTGCAGCGCCGCCTCGCTGATACGCACCCCCAGCTGCACCGCATAGGCCGCCGGGTCGTGCTGATTGGCGCCGGCATGGGCCAGGCTGACGGTCTCGCCCAGGTTCCAGCTTTTCACGAGCCCCTGGGTCAGTTGCCGGAAGCTGGTGCCCAGCACCTCGCGCACCGCCTCCTCGGTTTCGACCCCCGGTTGCGCCAGGGCCGCGGCCAGTTCATCGGCCTGCTCACCGCCACAGCCCCAGAAGGCCAACTCGCCGAGATGATGCAGCAAGGCGGCGATGAACACTTCCTCGGCATGCTTGGAGAGCACGTAACCGGCGATGTTGCGTGCCTGTACGGCGGCGTGGAAGGAACGCGCGAGCAGCTCCTGCAACTGCTCGCGGGGCGCGCGGGTGAGCAGGCCGTCGATCAGGCTCACCGACAGCCCGATCAGTCGCACATTGTCGAAGCCGATCAGCACGATGGCCCGCGAAATGGTCTTGATGGTTTCCTGCGAGGGGTTGTAATAGACGCTGTTGCCGACCCGCAGCACCTTGCTGGTCAGCGCTGCGTCACGCAGCAACACGTCGGCCAGCTGCTGCACCGAGGCCGAATCCTGCTGGGCCAGGCGCTGCAGATCCTGCACCACGGCGGCCAGCGCGGGTAGTTCGGCTTGGTTCAGGCGATCGATCCATGACTGCAAACCATGGCTGCGTTCCGACAAATTCGTACCCTCGTGGTGTGTACATGAAGTGTATGCCAAAGTGCCGTCACTGCTCGCCCGGAACGGCGCTCTTTTTCCTGCCCAGACAAGCTGTTACTGTACCGACCCAGAAGCCCAAAAGCCGCCATGGATCGGATCTCACGCCCGATGCGTCCCCTCCTCCTGCTGTCCCTGAGCCTGGCCTTGAGCTTTCCCGCCTCTGCGACTATCAGCGAAAGCCACGGCTACGCCCAGTTCGGGACACTCAAGTACCCCGCCAGCTTCACCCATTTCGACTGGGTCAACCCCGAGGCGCCCAAGGGCGGCACCCTGCGCATCATGGCCTCGGGCACTTTCGATACACTGAACCCCTACCCACTCAAGGGCAGCAGCCCGATTTCCACCGCGCATTTCCTGCAGTACGGCGTGACCGAGCTGAACGAACCGCTGATGGTCGGCACCGGCCCCTACGATCCGTCCGGGGACGAGCCAGCCTCCAGCTACGGCCTGATCGCCAGAAGCGTGGAGTACAGCGAGGACCGCAGCTGGGTGGTGTTCAACCTGCGCCCGGAAGCACGCTTTCACGACGGCAAGCCGATTACCGCCTATGACGTGGCCTTCTCCTACCGCCTGCTGCGCAGCGATGGCCATCCGCAATACCGTACCAACCTGCAGGAAGTGAAACGGGTCGACATTCTCGGCCGCCATCGCATCCGCTTCGTGTTCAAGCGCGCCGGCAATCCGCTGCTGATCCTGCGTCTCGGCGAATTGCCGGTACTGCCGCAGCATTATTGGAAGGACCGCGACTTCAAGGCGACCACCTTCGAACCTCCTCTGGGCAGCGGCCCCTACCGCATCATCCAGGTGGTACCCGGCCGACGCTTAGTGTTTCAGCGCGTGAAGAACTGGTGGGGCGAGGATCTGCCGGTCAACCGCGGCAAGTACAACTTCGACCGGGTCGAAGTGGAGTTCTACCGCGACAACCATGTGGCCTTCGAAGCCTTCAAGGCCGGTGAGTTCGACTTTTATATCGAGAACCAGGCGAAGAACTGGGCCAACGGCTATCGCTTCCCGGCCGTCATCCGCGGCGACGTGATCCGCGCCGAGATTCCGCACCAGATACCGACCCAGACCCAGGCGCTGTTCATGAACACCCGGCGCGCCACGTTCGCCGACCGCCGGGTGCGGCAGGCGCTGGGGCTGATGTTCGACTTCGAATGGACCAATCGCACCCTGTTCAACAACGCCTACGTGCGCGCGACCAGCTACTACCCCAACAGCGAGTTCTCGGCCACCGGCAAGCCCGAGGGCGCCGAATGGCTGCTGCTGTCGCCACACCGCGACAAGCTACCCGCCCAGCTGTTCACCGAACCGCCGACACAACCGGTAACCGATGGCCGCGGCATCCCTCGGGAAACCTTGCGTCGCGCGCTCGGTCTATTGGCCGACGCCGGCTGGAAGCCCGCCGGCCAGGAGTTGCGCAACGCCCGCGGCGAGCGCCTCGAGTTCGAGATCATGCTGGTCAACCCCAGCCTCGAGCGCATTCTTCAACCCTATGTCGCCAACCTCGCCAGCGTCGGCGTTCGCGCCAATCTGCGCACTGTCGACCGTGCCCAGTACAAGCAACGCCTCGACCAGTTCGACTACGACATGATCCTGCTCACCCTGCCACAGACCCTGAGCCCCGGCCTGGAACAGTCGCTGTACTTCCATTCCAGCCAGGTGGGCATCAAGGGTGGCCGCAACTATGCGGGGGTCAGTGACCCGGTGGTCGACGAGATGATCGACAAACTGCTGTCGGCGCAGACCCGGGACGAACAGATCGCGGCCACCCGCGCGCTGGACCGGGTCTTGCTTTGGCAGCACTACAGCATTCCCAACTGGTACATCAACTATCACCGCCTGGCGTACCGCAACCGGTTCGCCTTCGTCACCACGCCGCCCTATACCCTGGGCTTGCGCACCTGGTGGCTGAAGCCTACGGAGAACGCTCGATGATCCACCCGCTGCGCAGTATCCTGCTCCACGGTAGCAGCCTCATCTTGCTCGGCCTGGCCGGCCTCGCCCTCGCCGCCCCCAAGCACGCCGCCACCCTCTATGATGAACCACCGAAGTATCCCGCCGACTTCCAGCACTTCGAATACGCCAACCCTGACGCACCGAAAGGTGGCATTTTCCGCCAGGCCGGCTTCGGCAGCTTCGACAGCCTCAACCCCTTCATCAGCAAGGGCGTTTCCGCTACCGACATCGGCCTGATCTACGACACCCTCACGGTGCAGAGCCTGGACGAACCCTTCACCAGCTATGGCCTGCTCGCCGAGAAGATCGAGAAGGCACCGGACAACGCCTGGGTGCGTTTCCTACTGCGCAAGGAAGCGCGCTTTCACGATGGCGAGCCCGTCACCGCCGAGGACGTCAAGTTCACCTTCGACATCCTGATGGAGAAAGGCGCGCCCATGTACCGCGGCTACTACGCCGACGTCGAGCGCGTCGAGGTGGAGTCGCCGCACAGCGTGCGCTTCATCTTCAGGCACGCCGGCAACCGCGAGTTACCCCTGATCGTCGGCCAGCTGCCAGTGCTGCCCAAGCACTGGTGGGCCGAGCGCGACTTCAGCCGCAGCAATCTGGAAGTGCCGCTGGGCAGCGGCCCCTACCGCGTCGGCCGGGTGCAGGCCGGGCGCAGTATCCGCTATGAGCGCGTCAAGGACTGGTGGGCCAAGGACCTGCCCGTGAGCCGCGGTTTCTACAACTTCGACCAGATGCAGGTCGATTACTACCGCGACAACACCGTGGCCCTGGAAGCACTCAAGGCCGGACAGTTCGATTACTGGCTGGAAACCAGTGCGAAGAACTGGGCGACTGCCTACAGCATCCCCGCCGTCGCCAACGGTCAGCTGATCAAGGAAGAGATCCAGAACCGCAATCCGACCGGCATGCAGGGCTTCATCTTCAACACCCGCCGCCCGCAGTTCCAGGACCGCCGCGTACGCGAGGCCCTGGGCCTGCTGTTCGACTTCGAATGGGCCAACAAGCGCCTGTTCAACGGCGCCTACATTCGCACCCGCAGCTATTTCGATAACTCCGAACTGGGCTCGCAGGGCCTGCCCGGTGAAGACGAGCTGGCGATTCTCGAGCCGCTACGGGGCAAGATTCCGGCCGAGGTGTTCAGCGAAGAGTTCCGCGTACCGGTCACCGACGGCAGCGGCATCATCCGCGAACAGCAGCGCCGCGCCTATCAGCTTTTGCAGCAGGCCGGCTGGCGCATCGAGGGCGACCGCATGCTCGACGCAGGCGGCCAGCCGGTGAGCTTCGAGTTTCTGCTGGCGCAGACCGAGTTCGAGCGCGTTCTGCTGCCCTTCAAGCGCAACCTGGCCGACCTCGGCATGGAGCTGGTGATTCGCCGCGTCGACGTCTCGCAGTACATCAACCGTCTGCGCTCGCGCGACTTCGACATGATCGTCGGCGGCTTCGGCCAATCCAACTCGCCGGGCAACGAGCAGCGCGAATACTGGCACTCCTCCAGCGCCGACAATCCCGGCAGCCGCAACTACATCGGCCTCAAGGACCCGGCCATCGACCAGCTCGTCGAAGGCCTGATCAACGCCGATTCGCGGCAAAGCCTCATCGCCCATACCCGCGCTCTTGACCGTGTCCTGCTGTGGGGCCATTACGTGATCCCCAACTGGCACATCAAGACCTGGCGCGTCGCCTACTGGAACCGCTTCGAGCATCCCAAGGTAACGCCGCTGTACGACATCGGCCTGCACACCTGGTGGGTACGCCCGGGCCTCGAGCAGCCCAGCGCAGCGCAGCGGCAAGCGGCCGAACAGGCGGAGCAATAACATGCTGGCCTATATCATCCGCCGTCTGCTGCTGATCATCCCGACCCTGTTCGGCATTCTGGTGATCAACTTCATCATCATCCAGGCCGCCCCCGGCGGGCCGGTGGAGCAGATGATCGCCAAGCTCGAAGGCTTCGATGGCGCCACCAGCCGCATCGCCGGCGGTGGTGCCGAGGTCTCGGTGGCCGGCTCCAACTACCGCGGCGCCCAGGGCCTTGACCCGCAGCTGATCGCCGAGATCGAGAAGATGTACGGCTTCGACAAGTCGGCGCCGGAACGCTTCTGGATCATGCTGAAGAACTACGCCCAGCTGGACTTCGGTGCCAGTTTCTTCCGCGATGCTCAGGTCATCGACCTGATCATCGAGAAGATGCCGGTGTCGATCTCGCTCGGACTATGGAGCACCCTGATCATGTATCTGGTCTCCATCCCCCTGGGCATCGCCAAGGCTACCCGCCACGGCAGCGCCTTCGACGTCTGGACCAGCTCGGCGATCATCGTCGGCTACGCCATCCCGGCGTTCCTCTTCGCCATTCTGCTGATCGTGCTGTTTGCCGGGGGCAGCTACTGGGACTGGTTCCCGCTGCGCGGGCTGACCTCGAACAACTTCGAGGAGCTCAGCTTAGGCGGCAAGATCCTCGACTACCTCTGGCACCTGGTGCTACCAGTCACTGCCCTGGTGATCGGCAACTTCGCCACCCTGACCCTGCTGACCAAGAACAGCTTCCTCGACGAGATCAACAAACAGTACGTGATCACGGCCCGGGCCAAGGGCCTGACCAACCATCGCGTGCTCTACGGCCATGTGTTTCGCAACGCCATGCTGCTGATCATCGCCGGTTTCCCTGCCGCCTTCATCGGCATCTTCTTCACCGGTTCCCTGCTGATCGAGGTGATCTTCTCCCTCGATGGTCTGGGCCTGATGAGCTTCGAGGCAGCGATCAACCGCGACTATCCGGTGGTGTTCGGCACCCTGTTCATCTTCACCTTGCTGGGGCTGATCGTGAAACTGATCGGTGACATCACCTACACCCTGGTCGATCCGCGCATCGACTTCGAAAGCCGGGAGGGTTGAGCATGAAACTCTCCCCTCTCAATCAACGCCGCTTCGACCGTTTCAAGGCGCACAAGCGTGGCTGGTGGTCGCTGTGGCTGTTCCTCATCCTGTTCGCCCTGAGCCTGGGCGCCGAGCTGATCGCCAACGACAAGCCATTGGCCGTGCGGTATGACGGGCAGTGGTACTTCCCGGTGCTCAAGCGCTACCCGGAAACGGTGTTCGGCGGCGAGTTCCCGCTGCAGGCCAACTACAAGAGCCCCTATATCCAGGAGCTGATCGCGGAAAAGGACGGCTGGATGATCTGGCCGCCGATTCCCTTCAGCTATTCGAGCATCAACTACGAACTGGAGGTTCCGGCCCCTGCCCCACCCTCGGCGCAGAACTGGCTGGGCACCGATGATCAGGGGCGCGACGTGCTGGCGCGGGTGATCTACGGTTTTCGCATCTCGGTGCTGTTCGCCCTGATCCTGACCCTTGCCAGTTCGGTGATCGGCGTCATCGCCGGCGCCCTGCAGGGCTTCTACGGCGGCTGGGTCGACCTGCTCGGCCAGCGCTTTCTCGAGATCTGGTCCGGCCTGCCGGTGCTCTATCTGCTGATCATCCTGGCCAGCTTCGTGCAGCCGAACTTCTGGTGGCTGCTGGGCATCATGCTGCTGTTCTCCTGGATGAGCCTGGTGGACGTGGTGCGCGCCGAATTCCTGCGCGGCCGCAACCTCGAGTACGTGCGTGCGGCGCGGGCGCTGGGCATGGGCAACGGCGCCATCATGTTCCGCCACATCCTGCCCAACGCCATGGTCTCGACCATGACCTTCATGCCCTTCATCCTCACCGGCGCCATCGGCACGCTGACTGCGCTGGACTTCCTCGGCTTCGGCCTGCCGCCTGGCGCACCGTCGCTGGGCGAGCTGGTCGCCCAGGGCAAGAGCAACCTGCAGGCGCCCTGGCTGGGCATCAGCGCCTTCGCCGTGCTGGCGATCATGCTGAGCCTGCTGGTGTTCATCGGCGAAGCCGCCCGCGATGCCTTCGACCCGAGGAAATGACATGAGCCAGAACGAAACCCTGCTGCAAGTACGCGACCTGGCCGTCGAGTTCGTCATGGGCGAACAGTGCCAGCGCGTGGTCGAAGGCGTCAGCTTCGACATCCATAAAGGCGAGACCCTGGCCCTGGTTGGCGAGAGTGGCTCGGGCAAGTCGGTCACGGCGCACTCCATCCTGCGCCTTTTGCCCTACCCGCTGGCGCGGCATCCGGCCGGCAGCATCGAGTACGCCGGGCAGGATCTGCTCAAGCTCGGCGAGGGCCGCCTGCGCGGCATCCGTGGCAACCGCATCGCCATGGTCTTTCAGGAGCCGATGACCTCGCTCAACCCGCTGCACTGCATCGAGAAGCAGATCAACGAGGTGCTCGCCCTGCACAAAGGGTTGCGCGGCAAGGCCGCCAGCGCACGTACCCTGGAGCTGCTGGAACTGGTGGGCATTCCCGAACCGAAGAAACGCCTGAAGGCCTACCCGCACGAACTTTCCGGCGGCCAGCGGCAGCGGGTGATGATCGCCATGGCCCTGGCCAACGAGCCCGAGCTGCTGATCGCCGACGAGCCCACCACCGCGCTGGACGTCACCGTGCAGCTGAAAATCCTCGAACTGCTCAAGGATCTGCAGGCGCGCCTGGGAATGTCCTTGCTGCTGATCAGCCACGATCTCAACCTGGTACGGAGAATTGCCCATCGCGTATGTGTCATGCAGCGCGGTCGCATCGTCGAACAGGCGTCGTGTGAACAATTGTTCCAGGCTCCAGAGCATCCCTATACCCGGGAACTGCTCGGCGCCGAGCCCAGCGGCGATCCCGCGGCCAACCCCGTGGGCCAGCCGATACTGGAAGTGGACGACCTGCGCGTGTGGTTCCCGATCAAGAAGGGGCTGCTGCGCCGGACGGTGGATCATGTCAAGGCAGTGGACGGCATCAACTTCAGCCTGCCCCAGGGCCAAACCCTGGGCATCGTGGGTGAAAGCGGTTCCGGTAAGTCCACCCTGGGCATGGCCATTCTGCGGTTGCTCGCCAGCCGCGGTGACATCCGCTTTCAGGGCCAGCAGCTGCAGGGCATGAGCCAGCATGAGGTACGTCCCCTGCGGCGACAGATGCAGGTGGTGTTCCAGGACCCCTTCGGTAGCCTGAGCCCACGCATGTCGGTGGCCCAGATCGTCGGAGAAGGCCTGCGCATTCACCGCATGGGCAGCGAGGCAGAGCAGGAACAGGCGATCATCGACGCGCTTTTGGAGGTAGGGCTGGACCCGCAGACGCGGCATCGCTACCCCCACGAGTTTTCCGGCGGGCAACGGCAGCGGATTGCCATTGCCCGGGCACTGGTGTTGAAACCGGCGCTGATTCTGCTGGACGAGCCCACCTCGGCGCTCGACCGCACGGTTCAGCGCCAGGTGGTGGAGTTGTTGCGCGGCTTGCAGGCCAAGTACAACCTGACCTATCTGTTTATCAGCCATGACCTGGCGGTAGTCAGAGCGCTGAGCCACCAGTTGATGGTGGTCAAGCAGGGCCAGGTAGTGGAACAGGGGTCTGCCGAGTCGATCTTCAGCGCACCGCAACACCCTTATACGCAGCAGTTGCTGGAAGCCGCTTTCATGGCCCCGGCAACGGCTCACTGATCCTTGAAACAGGAAGAGGAATAGCACAATGGGTTTTCTAACCGGTAAGCGCGTACTCATCGTTGGCGTTGCCAGCAAACTGTCCATCGCCTCGGGTATCGCCGCCGCCATGCACCGCGAAGGTGCCGAGCTGGCTTTCACCTACCAGAACGAGAAGCTCAAGGGCCGCGTCGAAGAGTTCGCCGCCGGCTGGGGCTCCAGCGCCGACCTGTGCTTCCCCTGCGATGTGGCCAGCGACGAGGAAATCGCCGCGGTGTTCGAAGCGCTGAGCAAGAAGTGGGACGGTCTGGACTGCATCGTCCACTCGGTCGGCTTCGCCCCGGGCGACCAGCTCAATGGCGACTTCACCGAAGTGACCACCCGTGAAGGCTTCAAGATCGCCCACGACATCAGCGCCTACAGCTTCGTCGCCCTGGCCAAGGCCGGTCGCGAGATGATGAAGGGCCGCAACGGCAGCCTGCTCACCCTCTCCTACCTGGGCGCCGAGCGCACCATGCCGAACTACAACGTGATGGGCATGGCCAAGGCCAGCCTGGAAGCTGGCGTGCGCTACCTGGCCGGCAGCCTCGGCCCGGAAGGCACTCGCGTCAACGCCATTTCCGCCGGCCCGATCCGTACCCTGGCTGCCAGCGGCATCGCCAGTTTCCGCAAGATGCTGGCCGCCAACGAGAAGCAGACCCCGCTGCGCCGCAACGTCACCATCGAGGAAGTCGGCAACGCCGGTGCCTTCCTCTGCTCCGACCTGGCCTCGGGCATCAGCGGCGAGATCATGTACGTCGACGGTGGCTTCAACACCACCGCCATGGGCGCCATGGAAGACTGAGAAGGTCGCCGGGCATCGTAGAGCGATGCCCGGTTCCGCTGCTCCCCATGCACGGCCCAGCCGTGCCTGAACCCACAACGCCGCACTTTGCTCAGCAAGTGCGGCGTTGTCGTTTCTGGCGTTTGTCAGCATTCAAACCGAATCGAAACGCCAGCACTACTCGGCACGCTTCAACCTTGGCGTTGTCCTAGCTGGGAAGCCTGGAACCGAGATGGGTGAATGACCCCGACAAACAAATGGCGAGCCTGCCTGATCTGCGCGCTATGCGGCCTGGTGCTCGGCTGCGCCCTGCCGCCACTGGATGGCCGTACCGAGAGTCAGGCCTTCACCCAGGAAGAAACGGCCGATACAACGCTGGGACAGGCTCTGGGCAGCGAGCGAGACGCTCATCCCGGGCTGTCCGGCATCCTGACGCTGGCGGCTGCCCGAGATGCCTTCGCCGCGCGCATGCTCATGGTCGAAGCAGCCGAGCGTAGCATCGATGTGCAGTACTACATCTGGCGCGACGACATCACCGGCACCCTATTGCTCGATGCCCTGCTCAGAGCGGCCGAACGAGGCGTTCGTGTCCGCCTGTTGCTGGACGACAACGGTATCGCCGGGCTCGATCAGATCCTGAGCACGCTCGACCACCACCCCAACATCGAGGTGCGCCTGTTCAATCCCTTCTCCCTGCGCCAGGCCAAGGTGCTGGGTTATCTGACCCATTTCCCCCGCGCCAACCGGCGCATGCACAACAAGTCCTTCACCGTGGACAACCAGGCCACCATTATCGGCGGGCGCAATATCGGCGACGAATACTTCGAGGCCAGCGAAGGCGTGCTCTTCGCCGACCTCGACGTTCTGGCCATCGGCCCGGTGGTGGCCGACACCTCCGCCGATTTCGATCGCTACTGGGCCAGCGATTCGAGCTATCCGCTGGAGCTGATCGTGCCTCGCAGGCGGAACACCCCGCTGCGCCTGCATGATCTCGCGGCCGACCTGTCCGACTCACCTGCAGCCAGCGGTTACGTGAAGGCCCTGCAGGAAAGCGAGTTCATCCAACGCTTGCTGGACAAGCGCCTGAGCTTCGAATGGAGCGAGACCACGCTGGTCAGTGACGATCCCGCCAAGGGTCTCGGCACGGCCAGTGACGGCCAGCTGTTGATCAGCCACCTGGGCGAGATGCTCGACATCCCCGAATCGCGGGTCGACCTCGTCTCCCCCTACTTCGTCCCCACGCAAACCGGCGTCGATATCTTCACCGGCCTGGTTCAACGCGGCGTCGAAGTGCGCATTCTCACCAATGCACTGGAAGCAACGGACGTGACGCCCGTCCATGCCGGCTACGCCAAACGCCGTCGCGCACTGCTGGAAGGCGGCGTCAAACTCTATGAAATGCGTCTGGGAGCGGAGGACGACGGCCATCGGGAAAGGGCCGGGCCGTTTGGCAGCTCCGGCTCGAGCCTGCATGCCAAGACCTTCGCGCTCGATGGCCAGCGGGTCTTCATCGGCTCATTCAACTTCGACCCACGCTCCGCCAGCCTCAACACGGAGATGGGCTTCCTCATCGAAAGCCCGGCACTGGCCGCAGCCATTGGTCAGGCATTCGAAGGCGATATCCCGGCCAATGCCTATGAGCTGGGCCTGGACGAAAACGGCCGGATCTACTGGCTGCAGCGCCAGGATGGCGAGCTGCGCCGATTCGACAGCGACCCCGGCACAGGCCTGCTCAAGCGTCTGGGCGTGCGCCTGCTATCGTGGCTGCCCATCGAATGGCTGTTATGACCCGCAAAAGAAAAGCCCCGCACCAGGCGGGGCTTTTTTCGCAGCGGACGACGATCAGAAACGCTCGATGTCGGCCTTGGCTTCCAGCTGCTTGCGTAGCGCAGCGAAGTCCTGCTGACCGGCGCGCGATGCCAGGAAGTTGCGATACATTGCCAGCTCTTCGCTGGTCAGCGCTTCATCGGGCGCGTTCACGCCATCGAGGCGCAGCACGACGTAATCGCCATTGTTCAGCGTCACGCCGGCGTAGCTCGGCTCGCCTGCAGTGGTCGGCTTGGACATGCGGAACAGCGCCTGCAAAACCTTGGGCTCCACGCCATCCTGACTACGGGTGGCCGCTTCCTGCACCTGCCAGTTCGCCCCCTCCGACTCGCCAGCCCGGGCCGCAGCCAGCAGCTTCTCGCCCTCCGCCTTGGCGGCGGCGCTGGCACGCTCCTGCAACAGGTGAGCGCGAATGCTCTCGGCCACCTGCTCGAGCGGCAGCTGCTCGGGCTTGCGGTGCTCCTTGGCGCGCACCACCACGACGGTGCTCGGGTCCAGTTCGATGGTGGAACTGTTGGTACCGTCCTCCAGTACTTCAGGACTGAAGGCAGCCTGCAGCACCTGACGATTGGCAGTGATGCCCGTGGCACCGCCCTCGCGACCGAACGCCTCGCTGACCTTCAGTTCGAGCCCCAGCTCCTGAGCCGGCTGAGCCAGATCGGAAGCTTCGAACGCGGCGTCTTCCAGCTGCTTGGTTGCTTCGACGAAACGCTGCTCGACCTGCTGCGCCTTGAAATCGCGAGCCAGCTTGTCCTTGAGGCTGTCGAAGCTCGGCACCTCGGGCGCCTGCACGCCGAGCAGCTTGATCAGGTGCCAGCCAAAGTCGCTGCGTACGGGCTCGGAAACCTGGCCCGTTTGCAGCGCATAGAGCGCCTCTTCGAACGCCGGATCGTAGACGCCAGGGCCGGCATAACCCAGATCACCGCCATCGGCAGCCGAGCCCGGATCCTCGGAAAACTCCTTGGCCAGTGCCGCGAAATCCTCGCCTGCATCGACGCGCGCCTTGATTTCCTCGATCTTGGTGCGCGCCGCGGCGTCGTCACCCTCGATCAGGATGTGCGCCGCCTGACGCTGCTCTGCCAGATTGGCGATCTCGCTCTCGTAGAGCGGCTGCAGATCATCGTCGCTGACTTCGATCTGATCGAAGAAGCTGTCCTTGTGCAGCTCGACGTATTCCAGCACCACCTGCTCGGGGCTCATGAATTCGCTGGCATGCTCGTCGTAGTAGGCCTGCACGTCGCTGTCCGCCAGTTCCACGGCAGCCGGATCGGCCTTGATGGTGACGCTGGCGAAGTCGCGGGTCTGACGCTCCAGATTGGCGAACGCGCGTGCGTCCTGCTCGGTGACGAAGCTGCTGGCACCGATACCGGCACGCAGCTGGCCGATCAGCATTTCCTCTTCCAGCATCTGGCGGAACTGCAGGCGGGTGTAGCCCATCTGGCGGATGACCTGATCGAAGCGTGCAGCATCGAAGCGGCCATCTACCTGGAATTCGGGGGTTTGCAGGATCACCTGATCCAGCGAGCCTTGCGAGAAGGCGAAATGCGCGTCGCCCGCCGCCTGCAGCAGCAGTTTGCGCTCGATAAGACCCTTGAGCGAAGCCTCGCGCAGCAGTTTGTCGTCGAGCAGCGAGGCATCGAAATCGCGGCCCAGCTGCTGCAGCAGCTGACGGCGCTGCATCTCGACGGCCTGGTTGAGCTCATTGAGGGTAATGGTGTCACCGTTCACGTCAGCCGCATTGTTGCGGTTGCTGGTACCCGTGACGATGGCTTCGAAACCGGTGAAGGCCATCAGCATCACGATGAGGCCGATGATGATTTTGGCAATCCAACCGCGTGAATTGTCCCTGATGTTTTGCAGCATGCTTCCCCCAGAACGACTGTACAAAGTCACCAGCCGCGCAGTGTGGGTAATGTCCAGATAGAAGAAAGGCGCATCCTTGGATGCGCCTTCTCGTAACGCGTTAAGCGGTCAGTGCAGAAAAGTCTCCGACTCCCTGCTCTGCCTCCTAACAGCCGCCAGACAGAGTCCGGCGGCGAGGCAAACCCGGAAGACGCTTAGTTGACGGCGTCTTTCAGAGCCTTGCCAGCTTTGAAGCCCGGGATCTTGGCAGCAGCGATGCTGATCGGCTTGCCGGTCTGCGGGTTGCGGCCAGTGCGAGCAGCACGCTCTTTGACAGCGAAGGTGCCGAAGCCAACCAGTACGACGGAATCACCAGCCTTCAGAGCGCCAGTGACGGATTCAATCACTGCATCCAGCGCGCGGCCAGCAACAGCTTTCGGGATATCAGCAGATGCAGCGATAGCATCGATCAGTTCCGACTTGTTCACTCTAAGTCCCCTTATTTCTGTTGAGTTTGTTTCTTGATTTTTAGTGTAAGCAAAGCGGGTGCTGGATGGCCTGCCGACACAATAAAAGCCGCTTTATAACAAGGGCTCAAAAATTGTGTCAAGGAAGCCCCCCGGCTAATGCGTGCTGATTCGCTCCTTGGAATCAGACTCGCGCTTGTCATCCGTTGCAACCATCTCGGGAGCCGCATCGGGCAAGGGCTCCGGGGCGTATTGCAGCGCAATTTGCAGGACCTCGTCAATCCATTTAACCGGTTTAATCTGCAGGTCTTGCTTAATATTTTCCGGAATTTCTTTCAGATCACGCACATTTTCTTCGGGAATGATCACCGTCTTGATCCCACCGCGATGTGCAGCCAGAAGTTTTTCCTTGAGACCGCCAATGGCCAGCACCTGACCTCGCAGGGTGATCTCACCGGTCATGGCGACATCGGCACGCACCGGAATCTGCGTCAGCGCCGAGACCAGTGCCGTGCACAGGCCAATGCCTGCACTCGGGCCATCCTTGGGCGTAGCACCTTCGGGCATGTGGATGTGAACGTCGCGCTTTTCGTTGAAATCTGCAGGGATTCCCAGACTCTTGGCACGGCTGCGCACCACGGTCATGGCGGCGGTCATGGACTCCGCCATCACGTCACCCAGCGAACCGGTCTTGATCAGATTGCCCTTGCCCGGCACCACGGCGGTCTCGATGGTCAGCAACTCACCACCGACCTGAGTCCAGGCCAGCCCGGTCACCTGGCCGATCTGATCCTGCTGCTCGGCCAGGCCATAGCGGTGCTTGCGCACGCCGAGGAAGTGCTCCAGCGAATCGGCCGTCACCCGCACCTGGAAGCGCTTCTCGCTGGCATGTTCCTTGACCGCCTTGCGGCAGACCTTGGCAATTTGCCGCTCCAGACTGCGCACGCCCGCCTCGCGGGTGTAGTAGCGGATGATGTCGCGGATGGCCGCCTCTTCGAATTCAAGCTCGCCCTTCTTCAGGCCATTGGCCTTGATCTGCTTGGGCGCCAGGTACTTGATGGCGATGTTGACCTTTTCGTCCTCGGTGTAGCCCGGCAGACGAATGACCTCCATGCGGTCCAGCAGCGGGCCGGGGATGTTCATCGAGTTGGCGGTGCAGAGGAACATCACATCCGAGAGGTCGTAGTCGACTTCCAGATAGTGATCGTTGAAGTTGTGGTTCTGCTCCGGATCGAGCACCTCAAGCAGCGCGGACGCAGGGTCGCCGCGCATGTCCTGCCCCATCTTGTCGATCTCGTCGAGCAAAAACAGCGGGTTGCGCACGCCGACCTTGGTCATCTTCTGGATCAGACGACCCGGCATGGAGCCGATATAGGTACGGCGGTGGCCGCGAATCTCGGCCTCATCGCGCACGCCACCGAGGGCCATGCGCACGAACTTGCGATTAGTCGCGGCGGCGATGGACTCGGCCAGCGAGGTCTTGCCCACGCCGGGCGGGCCAACCAGGCACAGCACAGGCCCCTTGAGTTTCTTCACCCGTTTCTGCACGGCGAGATACTCGAGGATGCGCTCCTTGACCTCTTCCAGGCCGTAATGGTCGGCATCGAGAATGCTCTCTGCGCGCGCCAGATCCAGGCGCACCTTGCTCTCGGCCTTCCACGGCACATTGACCAGCCAATCGATGTAGGAGCGCACGACGGTAGCTTCGGCGGACATTGGCGACATCTGCTTGAGCTTGTTCAGCTCGGCATTGGCCTTGGTCAGCGCCTCCTTGGTCAGGCCGGCGTTGTCGATGCGCTTCTTCAGCTCGTCGATCTCGTTGTGGCCTTCGTCGATATCGCCCAGTTCCTTCTGAATGGCCTTCATCTGCTCATTCAGGTAGTACTCGCGCTGGCTGCGCTCCATCTGCTTCTTCACGCGGCCACGGATGCGCTTTTCCACCTGCAGCAGGTCGATCTCGGCATCCAGCAGCGCCAGTACATGCTCGACACGAGCGGACAGCGAGGTGATCTCGAGGATTTCCTGCTTCTGCTCGATCTTCAGCGCCATGTGCGCCGCCATGGTGTCGACCAGGCGGCTGGGCTCGTCGATGCTGTTGAGCGACGACAGCACCTCGGCCGGCACCTTCTTGCCCAGTTGCACGTACTGCTCGAATTGGCTCAGCAGACTGCGGGTGAATACCTCCGACTCGCGCTCGGCAGTATCCCCCTCCTCGATCAGCTGGACTTCGGCCCGGCAATGATCATCGAGTTCGATGAAACGCTCGATGGCGCCACGCTGCTCACCTTCGACCAGCACTTTCACGGTGCCGTCGGGCAGCTTGAGCAGTTGCAGAACGGTGGCAACGGTACCCACGCGATACAGATCCTGGTCATCCGGATCGTCGACGGCCGGGTTCTTCTGGGCCACCAGCAGAATCTGCTTGTCGCCCGTCATCGCTGCCTCGAGGGCCTCGATGGATTTCTCACGCCCGACGAAAAGCGGGATGACCATGTGCGGATAGACCACAACATCGCGCAACGGCAGGAGAGGCAATTCGATGGTTGTCTTCATGATTTCGGCTCAGCGGCGGCCATGAGGCCGTGAACAGGCGGGATTACCCTTGGCTTTTAAGATGGGGGTAGCTCCCGTAAAAAACAAGCGCAATGTCCAGAAAAGCGAAGGGGCCCATAGGGCCCCTTCTTTGCACCGTGTAACAGCTTCTACGCGTCTGGCGCGGCCTTGGCCTGAGGCTCGCTGTTCTCGTAGATCAGCAGCGGCTTGGAGGAACCGTCGATGACGCTCTCGTCGATCACCACCTTGCTCACGTCCTGCTGGGACGGGATCTCGTACATGGTATCGAGCAGGATGCCTTCGAGGATCGAACGCAGGCCGCGGGCCCCGGTCTTGCGCTCCAGCGCCCTCTGCGCAACGGACTTCAGCGCATCGGAGCGGAACTCCAGGTCGACGCCTTCCATCTCGAAGAGCTTGGCGTACTGCTTGGTCAGCGCGTTCTTAGGCTCGGTCAGGATCTGCACCAGAGCCGCTTCGTCCAGCTCCTCCAGGGTCGCGATGACCGGCAGACGACCGACGAACTCGGGAATCAAACCGAACTTGACCAGATCGTCCGGCTCGACCTCACGCAGGGACTCGCCGATCTTCTTGCCTTCCTGCTTGCTGCGCACTTCCGCACCGAAGCCGATGCCGCCCTTGGTGGAGCGAGCCTGGATAACCTTCTCCAGGCCGGCGAACGCGCCGCCACAGATGAACAGGATGTTGCGCGTATCGACCTGCAGGAACTCCTGCTGCGGATGCTTGCGCCCGCCCTGCGGCGGAACCGAGGCTACCGTACCCTCGATCAGCTTGAGCAGCGCCTGCTGCACGCCCTCGCCCGACACGTCACGGGTGATGGACGGGTTGTCCGACTTGCGCGAGATCTTGTCGATTTCGTCGATGTACACGATGCCCATCTGGGCCTTCTCGACATCGTAGTCGCACTTCTGCAACAGCTTTTGAATGATGTTCTCGACGTCCTCACCCACGTAACCGGCCTCGGTCAGGGTGGTGGCGTCGGCGATGGTGAACGGCACGTTGAGCAGGCGCGCCAGCGTTTCGGCCAGCAGTGTCTTGCCCGACCCCGTAGGACCGATCAGCAGAATATTGCTCTTGCCCAGTTCGACATCGTCTTTCTTGTCGCGCTGGTTGAGACGTTTGTAGTGGTTGTACACCGCTACCGAAAGCACCTTTTTAGCGCGTTCCTGACCGATCACATATTGATCGAGGATCGCGCTGATTTCCTTGGGTGCCGGGAGTTTGTGCGCGCTGCTCTCGGCCTGGGCTTCCTGCACCTCCTCGCGGATGATGTCATTGCACAGGTCGACGCATTCGTCGCAGATGAAGACGGAAGGACCGGCGATCAACTTGCGCACTTCGTGCTGGCTTTTGCCGCAGAAGGAGCAATAAAGCAGTTTGCCGTTGTCCTCACCGTTACGTGTATCAGTCATTCGATCAATCCAATACGGTAGGCTTGCAACACAAGATGAAGGCAAATGCGGGCATTTTCAAGGGCGACGGACGCGCCGATGCACAATGCCCGCAGCCGGAACCTCATCTACACCGGCATTTGACGCTTTTCGTGAACGGCATCGACGATGCCGTACTCCACGGCGCGTGGAGCGCTCATGAAATTGTCGCGGTTGGTGTCGCGCTCGATGGTTTCCAGGCTCTGACCGGTGTGATGGGCCAGCAGTTCGTTCAGACGCTCACGAATGAAGAGAATTTCCTTGGCATGGATCTCGATATCCGAGGCTTGGCCCTGGAAGCCACCCAGCGGCTGGTGAATCATCACGCGCGAGTTCGGCAGGCAGAAGCGCTTGCCCTTGGCCCCACCGGCCAGCAGGAAGGCACCCATGCTGCAGGCCTGACCGATGCAGGTGGTGGACACGTCTGCCTTGATGAACTGCATGGTGTCGTAGATCGCCATGCCGGCGGTCACCGAGCCACCTGGTGAGTTGATGTACAGGTGAATGTCCTTGTCCGGGTTTTCTGCCTCCAGAAACAGCAACTGGGCGCAGATCAGGTTGGCCATGTAGTCCTCGACCTGGCCGACCAGGAAAATCACGCGCTCCTTGAGCAGGCGCGAGTAGATGTCGTAGGCACGCTCGCCACGAGCGGACTGCTCGATGACCATCGGCACCAGGCCGCCAGCGGCCTGGATTTCAGGCATGTTTTGCATAAAAGGATTGCGGGACATGTCTTGCGCTCACTCCCTAATAGTCATGTCTCAAATACGCATAAGCCAGCACTGAGGCTGGCTTATGGTGGTGTACTCGAACGAGGTTACGAGATCAGTCGGCTTTCGGGGCTTCCGCCGGCTTGACTGCGTCTTCGTAGGAGACCGCTTTATCGGTCACGTTGGCCTTCTGCAGAACAGTATCTACAACTTGCTCTTCCAGTACAACCGAACGCACTTCGTTCATCTGCTGGTCGTTCTTGTAGTACCAGGCCACAACCTGCTCGGGCTCCTGATAAGCCGAAGCCATTTCTTCGATCAGCTCACGCACGCGGGCTTCGTCAGGCTTCAGATCGAACTGCTTGACCACCTCGGCGACGATCAGACCCAGCACCACGCGACGCTTGGCCTGCTCTTCGAACAGCTCGGCCGGCAGCTGGTCAGGCTTGATGTTGCCGCCGAACTGCTGAACGGCCTGCACGCGCAGACGGTTCACTTCGTTGCCGATCAGCGCCTTCGGCACTTCGACCGGGTTGGCAGCCAGCAGGCCGTCCATTACCTGGTTCTTCACCTTGGACTTGATGGCCTGGCGCAGTTCGCGCTCCATGTTCTTGCGAACTTCGGCGCGGAAACCTTCCAGACCGCCTTCCTTGATGCCGAACAGGGCGAAGAACTCGTCGTTCAGCTCAGGCAGTTGCGGCGCGGAAACGCTGTTCACGGTAACGGTGAACTCGGCGGTCTTGCCGGCCAGGTCGAGGTTCTGATAGTCCTCGGGGAAGGTCGGGTTGATCACGCGCTCTTCACCGGCCTTGACGCCGACCAGGGCATCTTCGAAGCCCGGGATCATGCGGCCGGAGCCCAGCACCAGCTGGGTACCCTTGGCGCTGCCGCCAGCGAAGGCTTCGCCGTCGATCTTGCCGACGAAATCGATGTTCAGCTGATCGCCGTTCTCGGCAGCACGCTCGACAGCTTCGAAACGGGTGTTCTGCTTGCGCAGGATGTCGAGCATGTTGTCGACGTCGCTGTCGGCCACGTCAGCCTGCAGGCGCTCGATGGCGATGGAGTCGAAGCCGGTGACTTCGAACTCGGGGAAGACTTCGAAAGTGGCGACGTATTCCAGGTCCTTGCCCTTTTCGAAGGACTTCGGCTCGACAGCCGGGGCACCGGCCGGGTTCAGCTTCTGCTCGACCACGGCTTCGTAGAAGGTAGCCTGGATCAGGTCGCCCAGCGCTTCCTGACGAGCAGCGTCTTCGTAACGCTGACGGATAACGCTCATCGGCACCTTGCCAGGACGGAAGCCAGGGACCTTGGCACGACGGGCAGTCTGTTGCAGACGCTTGTTGACTTCGGTCTCGATGCGCTCGACGGGGACGCCGACGGTCATGCGGCGCTCAAGAGCAGAAGTGCTTTCAACAGAAACTTGCATGGATATTCCTCGTTGCACAGACATAAGCCGGCTCGAACCGGCCCCGAATCAAGGGCATGCATTCTAGAGGGTCGATATGAAGAAGTCACCCTAGAAGCAGGCGGCAATCGGGAGGGTTTTGTAAGATGGTGCGGACGGAGAGACTCGAACTCTCACACCTTGCGGCGCCAGAACCTAAATCTGGTGTGTCTACCAATTTCACCACGTCCGCGTGGTTTGAAGCTTAAAACAAAAACGCCAGGCTTTGGGCCTGGCGTTCTGGAATATGGGGTGGACGATGGGAATCGAACCCACGACACCAGGAGCCACAATCCTGTGCTCTACCAACTGAGCTACGCCCACCATATTGCATTGCTTACTCAAATTGCCTGACCGCCAAATGGCGCACCCGGCAGGACTCGAACCTGCGACCATCCGCTTAGAAGGCGGATGCTCTATCCAGCTGAGCTACGGGCGCTTATCCATCCGCTAGTGCAGACTTACAAGCTTTCGACTTGAACCTTGCCACGAGGGCTTGACTCTTGCCGTCTCACCCAGCGAGTGGCTGTTCCTGAGAAGCGGGGCGAATGTTATAGACGCCCCCCAACCCCGTCAACAGAAATTTTCAAAAAAGTTCAGCGATATAAAGGAGTTACGCGAAATCGACGGCAGGCGCCTTTGCCCAAGTGAGCGCCCATGCGAGAATGCGCGTCCTTTTTTCATCCTTATTAATGGTTAACCAGCGCAATGACCGCACAACTGATCGACGGCAAGGCGATCGCCGCCAGCCTCCGCCAGCAGATTGCCCAACGTGTCGCCGAACGCCGCCAGCAAGGCCTTCGTGCGCCAGGCCTGGCCGTAATCCTGGTCGGTACCGATCCCGCCTCCCAGGTCTATGTGTCACATAAACGCAAGGATTGCGAAGAAGTCGGCTTCCTCTCCCGCGCCTACGACCTGCCGGCCGAGACCAGCCAGGCCGATCTGCTCGCCTTGATCGACGAGCTCAACGAAGACCCGACCATCGACGGCATCCTGGTGCAGCTGCCGCTGCCCGAGCATCTGGACTCCTCCCTGCTGCTCGAGCGCATCCGTCCGGATAAAGATGTGGACGGCTTCCACCCCTACAACATCGGCCGCCTGGCCCAGCGCATGCCGCTGCTGCGCCCGTGCACGCCGAAGGGCATCATGACCCTGCTGGAAAGCACCGGCGCCGACCTGTACGGCATGCATGCCGTAGTCGTGGGCGCCTCCAATATCGTCGGCCGGCCGATGGCCATGGAGCTGCTGCTGGCCGGCTGCACCGTGACCGTCACCCACCGCTTCACCAAGGATCTGGCGGGCCATGTCGGCCAGGCCGACATCGTCGTGGTCGCGGCCGGCAAGCCGGGCCTGGTCAAGGGCGAGTGGATCAAGGAAGGCGCCATCGTCATCGACGTCGGCATCAACCGCCAGGAAGACGGCAAGCTGGTCGGCGACGTGGTTTACGAGACCGCCCTGCCCCGCGCCGGCTGGATCACCCCGGTGCCGGGCGGCGTCGGCCCGATGACCCGCGCAGGCCTGCTGGAAAACACCCTGCACGCAGCCGAACACCTGCATAAATAAGCAGCGCTGCACAACGAACAACGGCACCCGAGGGTGCCGTTGTCGTTTCTGCCGTAGCGATCAGTTGCGCGCCTGCTCCCAAGACTTGAGCAGCTCGTCGTAGGCGATGGTTTCGCCCTGCGGCTTCTCGTTCTCCAGCTTGGGCTTGGGCGCACCGGGCTGATCGAACCAGTACTGCGGATCCCGCGGCTCGTTCAGCTTCGGCCCGCACTCACCTAGCACACCGGAGCGCTCCAGACGACCGAGCATGGTGTCTTGCGCTGCGGCCAGGCCATCGAGCGCCTGTTGCGGGGTCTTGTCGCCACTGGCGGCCTCGGCGATGAACTGCCACCACAGCTGGGCCAGACGCGGATAATCCGGCACGTTGGTACCGGTTGGCGTCCACTGCACGCGGGCCGGGCTGCGGTAGAACTCCACCAGCCCGCCGAGCTTGGGTGCGGCGTCGGTCATGGCCTGGGAGTTGATGTCCGACTCGCGGATCGGCGTCAGGCCGACCAGGGTCTTCTTCAGCGACACGGTCTTGGAAGTGACGAACTGCGCATAGAGCCAGGCAGCCAGGCGCTGCTTCTCCGGGGTGGACTTGAGGAAGGTCCAGGAACCGGCATCCTGATATCCGAGCTTCATGCCCTCCTCCCAGTACGGCCCTTTCGGCGACGGCGCCATACGCCATTTCGGCGTGCCGTCCTCGTTGACCACCGGCAGGCCCGGCTTGGTCATGTCGGCGGTAAAGGCGGTATACCAGAAGATCTGCTGGGCGATGGCACCCTGCGCCGGCACCGGGCCCGCCTCGGAGAAGGTCATGCCCTGGGCCTCACGCGGTGCGTACTGGCGCATCCAGTCGACGTATTTCTGCGTCGCGAACACCGCCGCCGGACCGTTGGTGTCGCCGCCGCGGGCAACGCTGGAACCCACCGGCCGGCAGCCGTCGACGCGAATGCCCCACTCGTCTACCGGCAACCCGTTTGGCAGGCCCTTGTCGCCGCCACCGGCCATGGAAAACCAGGCGTCGGTGAAGCGCCAGCCCAGCGACGGGTCCTTCTTGCCGTAGTCCATGTGGCCGTAGACGCGCTGACCGTCGATTTCCTTGACGTGCACCGAGAAGAACTCGGCGATGTCCTCATAGGCCGACCAGTTGACCGGTACGCCCAGTTCGTAGCCGTAGATTTCCTTGAACTTGGCTTTCAGCTCCGGGCGCTCGAACCAGTCGGCGCGGAACCAGTAGAGGTTGGCGAACTGCTGGTCGGGCAGCTGATAGAGCTTGCCGTCCGGCCCGGTGGTGAAGGACAGACCGATGAAGTCCTCGAGATCCAGGGTCGGTGAAGTGAAGTCCTTGGCCTCGCCCTCGATCATGTCGCTGATCGCCACCGCCTTGCCGTAACGCGCGTGGGTGCCGATCAGGTCGGAGTCGTTGACCCAGCCGTCGTAGATGTTCTTGTCCGACTGCATCTGCGTCTGCAGCTTCTCGACCACATCGCCTTCCTGCAGCAGGTCGTGCTTGAGCTTGATCCCGGTGATCTCGCTGAACGCCTTGGCCAGCACCTTGGACTCGTACTCGTGGGTGGTGATGGTTTCCGACACCACGCTGATGTTCATGCCGCGAAACGGCTCGGCGGCCTTGATGAACCATTTCAGCTCTTCGAGCTGCTGCTCGGGCGTCAGGGTCGAGGGGTTGAACTCCTCGGCGATCCATTTCTTCGCGGCCTCTTCATAGGCATCCGCCCAGGCCGCACCGCTCAAACCGGACAACGCCAGCAAGGCGGCCAACGCCATGCTATGTCGGGTCTTGTTGTTATTGTCGAACATAGAGACCTCCATCTCAGGATTTGGGGAGAGGCATACCGGCGGCAGCCCGGCTCAGCCCCAGCGCATGACTGCGCACAACCACAACAGCGATAGCAGCGAGGCTATCCACACGCTCCAGTCGGTCACGCCTATCACCAGCAGGTGCAGGTAGGCGCCGCCGAGCAGACCGATGAACAACCGATCACCCCGGGTGGTGGTGATCGGCAGAAAACCCTTGCGCTCGACGCACGGCCAGCGCAGCTCGACCAGCGTCATGCCGGCCAGCAGCACGGCGATGCCGGCGAAGAACAGCGCGGTCGGTAGAGTCCAGGCCATCCAGCTCATGACGAACCTCCCTTACACGCGACCGAGGGCGAAGCCCTTGGCCACATGGTTGCGAACGAACCAGATCACCAGCATCCCCGGGATGATGGTCAGCACCCCGGCAGCGGCCAGCACGCCCCAGTCGATGCCCGAGGCGGACACGGTACGGGTCATCACTGCGGCGATGGGCTTGGCGTCCACCGAGGTCAGGGTGCGCGCCAGCAGCAGCTCGACCCAGGAAAACATGAAGCAGAAGAAGGCCGTGACGCCGATGCCGGAGCGGATCAGCGGGATGAATATCTTCACGAAGAATTTCGGGAAGCTGTAACCGTCGATATAGGCCGTCTCGTCGATTTCCTTCGGCACGCTGGACATGAAGCCCTCGAGAATCCACACCGCCAGCGGCACGTTGAACAGGCAGTGCGCCAGCGCCACGGCGATATGGGTGTCGAACAGGCCGATGGACGAATAGAGCTGGAAGAACGGCAGCAGGAACACAGCCGGCGGCGCCATGCGGTTGGTCAGCAGCCAGAAGAACAGGTGCTTGTCGCCGAGAAAACGATAGCGCGAGAAGGCATAGGCCGCCGGCAACGCCACGCTGAGCGAGATCAGGGTGTTGAG
Organism: Pseudomonas sp. GD04158; assembly: GCF_029834875.1. Classification (NCBI taxonomy): domain Bacteria; kingdom Pseudomonadati; phylum Pseudomonadota; class Gammaproteobacteria; order Pseudomonadales; family Pseudomonadaceae; genus Pseudomonas; species Pseudomonas sp. GD04158. The sequence goes on from NZ_JAODYT010000004.1 coordinate 87,159, forward strand.
GCTGACGTAATACAGCGAATTGAGGTAGCCCTCGTACCAGCTGCGGTCGGTGAAGATCACCCGGTAGTTGTCCAGGGTGAAGTTCTGCGGCCACAGGCTGAGCCCCCCGAGAATCTCGGTGTTGCTCTTGAACGACATGTTCAGCAGCCAGTAGATCGGCACCAGCAGAAACAGGAAGTAGATCAGCAGTGCCAGACGTTTGCGCAGCATCATGGTCGGCCTCAGCGGGTTTTGTCGTCGTGGGTCATGGCGGTGTAGAACAGCCAGGACACCAGCAGGATGATCAGGAAGTACACCAGCGAGAACGCCGCGGCCGGGCCCAGATCGAACTGGCCGATGGCCATTTGCGTCAGGGTCTGGCTGAGGAAGGTGGTGGCGTTGCCCGGCCCGCCGCCGGTGAGCACGAACGGCTCGGTGTAGATCATGAAACTGTCCATGAAGCGCAGCATCACCGCGATCAGCAGCACGCTTTTCAGCTTGGGCAGCTGGATATGGCGGAACACCGCCCAGTTCGACGCACGGTCGATGCGCGCCGCCTGGTAATAGACGTCGGGAATGGCGCGCAGCCCGGAATAGCACAGCAGCGCCACCAGCGAGGTCCAGTGCCAGACGTCCATGATCAGCACCGTCACCCAGGCGTCCATGGTGTTGGAGGCGTAGTTGTAGCTGATGCCCAGCTTGTTCAGCGTCCAGCCCATCAGGCCGATGTCGGCGCGGCCGAAGATCTGCCAGATGGTGCCGACCACGTTCCACGGGATCAGCAGCGGAATGGCCATCAGGATCAGGCACAGCGACGCCCAGCGCCCGCGTGTCGGCATGCACAGGGCGATGGCGATGCCTAACGGAATCTCGATCAGCAGCACGCAGGCGGAGAAGATGAACTGACGCAGCAGCGAGTCGTGCAGACGCGGGTCCTGCAGCACCTGCTTGTACCAGTCGACGCCGACGAAGTAGCGCGTGGAGGGGTCGAAGATGTCCTGCACCGAGTAGTTGACCACCGTCATCATCGGCACGATGGCGCTGAACGCCACCAGCAGGAACACCGGCAGCACCAGCCACCAGGCCTTGTTGTTCTGCACCTTCATGGCGCCACCTCCACCAGGTAGTCGTCGGCATAGAGCATCAGCCACTGCGCCGGGAAGCTCAGGTAGACCTGCTCGCGCGGCACCGGCTGATCTTCCTGCAGGCGCGCCTTGAGCACCTGACCGTCGAGGTCGAAGGTGAGGATCTTGTAGGTGCCGAGGTCCTCGACATGCAGCACGCGGGCGCACAGCGCGTCTTCATAGGCGCCGTCCCAGATGTGCACGAACTCGGGACGAATGCCCGCCTGCAGGCGCTTGCCGTCCAGTTCGGCGAGGCGCTGGTTGAGCGCGTCGGACAGCGGCAGGACCGTGCCGGCGAACCGCACCCCGCCCTCGCAGCGCTGCACCTCGATCAGGTTCATGCCGGGGCTGCCAATGAAGTAGCCGACGAAGGTGTGCCCGGGGCGCTCGAACAGCTCGCGCGGCGTGCCGAACTGGACGATCTGCCCGCCGTACATCACCGCGATCTTGTCGGCGAAGGTGGAAGCCTCCAGCTGATCGTGGGTGACGTAGACCATGGTGATATTGAACTGCTCGTGAATCTGCTTGAGCTTGCGCCGCAGCTTCCACTTCAGATGCGGGTCGATCACCGTCAGCGGCTCATCGAAGAGAATCGCCGACACATCGTCGCGCACCAGGCCACGGCCCATGGAGACCTTCTGCTTCTCGTCGGCGGTGAGGTTGCGCGCCTTCTTGTGCAGCAGCGGATGCAGCTCCAGCACCTCGGCGATCTCGTGCACCTTGCTCATCACCCGCGCTTCGTCCATGCCCTGGTTGCGCAGTGGGAAGGCCAGGTTGTCGAACACCGTCATGGTGTCGTAGACCACCGGGAACTGGAAAACCTGGGCGATATTGCGCTGCTGCGGCGACAGCGTGTTGACCGCCTTGCCGTCGAACTGCACCTCGCCCTGCGACGGGCTGAGCAGACCGGAGATGATGTTGAGCAACGTCGACTTGCCGCAGCCCGAAGGTCCCAGCAGCGCATAGGCGCCGCCCTGCTGCCAGACGTGGTTCATCTCGCGAATCGCGTAGTCTTCCGGCGCTTTCGGCGTGCCGCTGTAGCTGTGCGCCAGGTTATGCAGACGAATCTCGGCCATCAGGCAGCCCTCCCCTGACGGCGACTGGGCGCCTGCACCAATTGCCCATCGGCAGCGAAGACGAACAGCTTGTGGGTAGGGATGTAGATCAGGATCGGCGTATCCACCGCGTACTCGTGCACGCCCGGCAGGTGCAGCACCAGCACAAACTGCTCGTTGCGCACGTGGAGGAAGGTTTCCGAGCCGCTGATCTCGGCCAGCTCGACGGTCACAGCCAGTTCCAGATCATCGTCGTTGGACGGCACCAGGCCGATATGGCTGGGGCGCACGCCAAAGCGGTACTCGCCCTCGGCAATGCCACGCAGATCGGGGTTGAGCGGAAAGTGCACGCAATCGGCGAAGCTCACCTCGGTGCCACTGATGCGCCCCGGCATCAGGTTGATCGCAGGTTCCGAGAACAGCTCGGCGGCCAGCACCTGCTGCGGGCGGTGGTAGACCTCGGCGGTCTTGCCGCTCTGCACCACCCGCCCTTCGTGGAGGATGGTGGTGGTGCCACCGAGGGCCAGCGCCTCGTTGGGCTCGGTGGTGGCGTAGATGGCGATGGTGTGGCGCGCCTGGAACAGCTCGCGCATTTCCTGACGCAGCTCCTCGCGCAGCTTGTAGTCGAGGTTGACCAGGGGCTCGTCGAAGAGGATCAGGGACGCGTCCTTGACCAGCGCTCGGGCCATGGCCGTGCGCTGCTGCTGGCCGCCTGACAGCTCCAGCGGGTAGCGCGACAGCAGCTTGTCGATGCGCAGCATGCGCGCGGTGGCCTCGACCTTCTCGACGATCAGCTCCTTGGCCACACCAGCCTGACGCAGCGGCGAGGCGATGTTCTCGAACACCGTCAGGGTCGGGTAATTGATGAACTGCTGATAGACCATCGACACATTGCGCTGACGCACCGGCACGCCGGTGACATCGGCGCCGTTCATCAGCACGCGGCCGCTGCTGGGCCGGTCCAGCCCGGCCATCAGGCGCATCAGGCTGGTCTTGCCGGCCAGAGTGCGGCCGAGCAGAACGTTGAAGGACCCGGGTTCGAAACTCAGGCAGGCATCGTCGATATGCACCTGGCCATCGACGATACGGGTGACGTGTTCGAGCTTGAGCGACATGGCCTGTCCTTTTTCTTGTCGTGCCATTCGGTTTCGAACACCTACAGCGACAAGCGTGCCAGACCGCCGGAAATCGGAATATCCAACTGATATTCAAGAGAAAAAGCGCGAGATCGGGTTGCCTGGCGATGTTCGACTGAACACTTTTGAACAGTCAGATGTGAACAACTGAACAATTCGTTCGTTGACATTGAACAGTCATGAACGAGACTGGACCAATCGCGACACAGATCGCGAACCGACAAGAAGAGATCGCACCATGACAGAAGCTGCCCGTGCCCCGGCACACGACACCATCATCCAGGAGTCCTGGTCGCGTTGTCGTGACTACGGCCTGACCCACCAGAGCACGCCGCGCTTCGACCCGCCGGCCCCCGGCGAACTCTCGGCCCTGCTGGAAAGCCGCCAGGCGCTGGTGCAGACCACCCATCAGGAAGTGCTGCCCTACTACGGCACCATCCTCGCCAACTCCAACTGCCTGATCATGCTCGCCGACGAGCAGGGTCGGCTGCTGCAATCCTGGGGCGACCAGCGTTTCATCGAGCCGCGCCAGGCCGCCGGCTTCGTCGCCGGGGCCAGCTGGCTGGAGCGCTACACCGGCACCAACGCCATCGGCACCGCGCTCAGTTGCGGCCAGGCCGTGCATATCCAGCACGACGAGCACTTCCTCAAGGCCAACCGTTTCATGACCGGTTCAGCCTCGCCGATCTTCGACGAGCAAAGGCGCATGATCGCCGTGCTCGACGTGTCCAGCGACAGCTACCTGCCGCCGGCGCACACCCTCGGCATGGTCAAGATGATGAGCCAGTCGGTGGAGAATCGCCTGATCCTCAAGCTGTTCGCCGACCAGTATCACCTGCTCAGCTTCAACACCAGCCTGGACAACCTCGACAGCCCCTGGGCCGGCCTGGTGGTGTTCGACGAACGCGGCCATGTGGTCTCGGCCAACCGCCGCGCCGACAACCTGCTTGGCCAGTCGCTGACCTACGGCACCATCGAGCAGTTGTTCGACGTGCCACTGCAGCAACTGCTCAACCAGCCGGACGGCCAGCCGTTTAGCCTGCGCACCAGCGGCCATTTTCGCTTTCACGCGCGGGTGCGCCGCCCTGCCCGGCCGGCGCCGATACAGGCCCGCGATTTCCGTCCGCAGGGCCCTGCGCCCGTACCCGAGGAGCCGCCGCTGCGTGCGCTGAGCCTGGGTGACGCGCGGATGGACAAGGCCATCCGCCTGGCCGAGCGGTTGCTGGAAAAGGACATCCCAATCCTGGTGCAGGGTGAAACCGGCGCCGGCAAGGAGGTCTTCGTCAAGGCTCTGCACCGCGCCAGTTCGCGCGCCGATCAGCCCTTCATCGCGGTCAACTGCGCCGCCATTCCGGCAGAGCTGGTGGAGTCGGAGCTGTTCGGCTACGAAAAAGGCGCCTTTACCGGCGCCAGCCAGAAGGGCCATATCGGGCTGATCCGCAAGGCGCACAAGGGCACGCTGTTTCTCGACGAGATCGGCGACATGCCGCTGCGGGTGCAGGCGCGTCTGCTGCGCGTGCTACAGGAGCGCTGCGTGCAGCCACTGGGCAGCAGCGAGCTGCATCCGGTGGACGTACGCCTGGTCTCCGCCACCAACCGTCCACTGCGCCAGGACGTCGACAGCGGCCAGTTCCGCGCCGACCTCTACTACCGAATCAGCGGCCTGAACCTGGAGCTGCCACCGCTGCGCGAGCGCAGCGACAAGCAGGCGCTGTTCCAGCGGCTATGGGAGCAACATCGCGAACCCAGGCAGTGGGCGGGGCTCAGCCGCGAGGTCGTGGAGCTGTTCGAGCGCCACCCCTGGCCGGGCAATCTGCGCCAGCTAAGCAGCGTGCTGCGCGTGGCCCTGGTGATGGCCGATGAGCAACCTATCCGTGCCGAACACCTGCCGGACGATTTCTTTCTCGACCTGCCAACGGACGCCCCTGAGCAAGCCCCGGCCGAGATCGACGCCTGCGACCTGGCCAGCCAGTACCAGGCCTGCGGCGGCAACATTTCCTACCTGGCCCGCCACCTCGGCCTGAGCCGTAATACGCTGTACAAGCGTCTGCGCGAACAGGGCGTCAGGCCCTGACGGTAGGCCGCGCCCGCAGGCCAAAGCGCCAGCCCTGCTGCATGCCCGCCGCGGCCAGCAGGATGGCCGCCACGCCGAGCCATTGCAGCGGGCTGAGCCAGTGATCGAAGGCCAGCCAGTCGACGAAGATCGCCGCCACCGGGTAGATGAACGACAGTGCGCCGGTCAGCGCCGTCGGCAGTTTCTGGATGGCGCCGTAGAGCAGCATGTACATCAGCCCGGTATGCACCACGCCCAGGGTCATCAGGCTGGCCCAGGCCGCCTCGCCCTGCGGCAGCTGATGCCCAGCCAGGGGCGCCAGCATCAGCACACCGGTCAGCAGTTGAATCAGCGCGATCAGATGCGGCGGCGTAGCGCTGAGACGTTTGACGATCAACGCCGCGACCGCATAGAGCAGCGCCGCCCCCAGCGCCAGGGCGATGCCCAGTAAATAGTTGCCGCCAGCCACCGCACCACGACCATGGGCACCGACGATGGCCAGCATGCCGATGAAGGCCAGCGCCAGCCAACCGAGCTTGAGCCAGGTGATGCGCTCGCCGAGAAACAGCGCCGCCAGCCCCACCAGCATGAACGGCTGGACGTTGTACACCACGGTACTGACGGCGATGGATGCCTGCGCGTAGGAGGCGAACAGCAGCAGCCAGTTGCCGACAATGGCCACACCGCTGAGCACCGCCAGCAGCAATACCCGTCGCCCCAGCAGCTCGGCGCGCAGCAGGCCGAGCACGGCGCAGACCAGCAACAATGCGGCGCCGCCGATCAGGCAGCGCCAGAACACCACGTCCACCACCGCCTGGCCGGAGGCCAGCACGAACCAGCCGATGGTGCCGGAAATCAGCATCGCGGCGATCATTTCCAGCGAGCCACGCTTGAGCTTGTTGTCCACGGTTCGATCCTCGCTTTGACAGGCCTCCATTATCCGAAGGTGCAACTTTCCTCTCCATGGCGAATCTGAGGCAAAATCTGCCTCATGCCTTTTTTACAACGGCAGATTCCGGCTTTTGCCTAACGAGGCCTGCAATGACCGATGAAATCGACCAGACCCTGATCGCGGCCCTGATGGAAGACTCGCGGCGCTCCCTGAAGGCCCTCGCGCAGATCAGTGGCCTGTCCTCACCCAGCGTGGCCGAGCGCCTGCGCCGCCTGGAAGAACGCGGCGTACTCAAGGGCTACCGAGTGGAAATCGATCCAAGCCACTTCGGCTATCAGCTGCAGGCCATCGTTCGCGTGCGCCCGCTGCCCGGCAAGCTGCACGAGGTGGAACGGCTGATCCAGGCCACCCCCGAGTTCACCGAATGCGACAAGGTCACAGGCGAGGACTGCTTCATCGCTCGCCTGCACGTGCGCTCGATGGAGCAACTGGACGAGGTGCTCGACCGCATCAACGGCCATGCCGAAACCAACACCGCCATCGTCAAGAAGACCTCGGTGCCCCGCCGCCTGCCCCCGATGAACTGACAAGGAACGATCATGCACCCATCCCTTCGCCCTCTGCTCCTCGCGCTCGGCCTTTGCCTGGGCAGCCAATCGGCCTTCGCCGAGCTGCGCCAGGCAGTCGATGCTGCTGTGGAACCGATGATGCAGACCTATGCCATCCCCGGCATGGCCATCGCCATCAGCCACAAGGGCCAGCAGCATTTCTTCGAGTACGGCGTCGCCTCACGTGAAAGCGGCCAGGCCGTGGATCGCCACACCCTGTTCGAACTGGGCTCGATCAGCAAACTCTTCACCGCCACCCTCGGCGCCTACGCCGAAGCGCGCGGTACGCTGAACCTCAGCGACAACGCCAGCCAGTACCTGCCGGCGCTACAGGGCAGCGCGTTCGATCACATCAGTCTGCTGGACCTGGCCACCTACACCCCTGGCGGCCTGCCACTGCAGTTTCCGGATGCAGTCGGCAACGAACGCCAGATGCTCGATTACTACCGCAACTGGCAGGCGGTCTACCCGCCCGGCACGCAACGACTGTATTCCAACCCCAGTATCGGCCTGTTCGGTCACCTGGCCGCCGCCAGCCTGGCCAAGCCGTTCCAGGAACTGATGGAGCAGGACCTGCTGCCGCAACTGGGCATGCAGGAAAGCTACGTGCAGATACCGGCCGAGCAGATGACGCGCTATGCCTGGGGCTACCGCGACGACAAGGCCGTGCGGGTCAGCCCCGGCGCGCTGGATGCCGAAGCCTACGGCTTGAAATCCACTGCCGCGGACATGCTGCGCTTCATCGACGCCAACCTGCACCCGGACAAGCTGCCCGCACCGCTGCACCAGGCCGTCAGCTCCACCCATCGCGGTTACTATCAGGTCGGCGACATGACGCAGGGCCTGGGCTGGGAGCGCTATGCCTACCCCATCAACCTGGCGAAGCTGCAAGCGGGCAACTCCGCCGAGATGGCCCTGCAACCCCAGGCGGTGGAGCGTTTCAGCGCACCCACGCCGGCCGAAGGTGACCTGCTGCTGAACAAGACCGGCTCTACCAACGGCTTCGGCGCCTACATCCTGCTGCTGCCGGCACGCGATACCGGCCTGGTGATACTCGCCAACCGCAACTACCCCAATGCCGAGCGCATACGCCTGGCGTTGCAGTTGCTCGAGGCGCTTGGCTTACCGGCGCCTCAGGAATAGAGGCTGGAGTCGGCGTTGGCTGCGACCGACTGCCTCCGACGTGAGCGACAAACGGTCGCCAGCCGATAGCCGCCTGAGCCCGCTGCTGACCGGGCTCGATGTGAAGAGCCGGGATTTTCACTGACCCCAGACCAGCCGGCATTCTTGATAGACTATCGGCCCTTTTTGTCGCCAACGCCTACAGACCAGCCTGTCGGTGCTCGGGACAACGCCACTCAGCCGAACGTCTATGCAACCAGAGAACACCACCCGCCCCGCCCTGTCCCGCCGCTTTTCCGTGGCGCCGATGATGGATTGGACTGATCGCCACTGCCGCTTCTTCCTGCGTCAGCTGTCGCGTCACGCCCTGCTCTATACCGAGATGGTCACCACCGGCGCGCTGATCCATGGCGACCGCGAACGTTTTCTGCGTTACAGCGAATGCGAGCATCCCATCGCCCTGCAGTTGGGCGGTAGCAACCCGCAGGATCTGGCCGCCTGCGCGAAGATGGCCGAGCAGCATGGCTACGACGAGGTAAACCTGAACGTCGGCTGCCCCAGTGATCGAGTACAGAACAACATGATCGGCGCCTGCCTGATGGGGCATCCGGCGCTGGTGGCCGACTGCGTGAAAGCCATGCGGGACGCGGTGAGCATTCCGGTAACGGTCAAGCACCGCATCGGCATCAATGGCCGCGACAGCTATTCCGAGCTATGCGATTTCGTCGGCCAGGTGCGGGACGCCGGCTGCCGCAGCTTCACCGTGCATGCCCGTATCGCCATCCTCGAGGGGCTGTCGCCGAAGGAAAATCGCGAGATTCCGCCGCTGCGCTACGATGTGGCCGCCCAGCTCAAGCGTGACTTCCCGGATCTGGAAATCATCCTCAACGGCGGCATCAAGACGCTGGAAGAATGCGAGCAGCATCTACAGACCTTCGATGGTGTGATGCTCGGCCGCGAGGCCTACCACAACCCTTATCTGCTGGCGCAAGTGGACAACCGCCTGTTCGGCGCGGCGGCACCCAGCATCAGTCGCATGGACGCCCTGCTCGCACTCAAGCCCTACGTCGAGCAGCACCTACGCGAAGGCGGCACCCTGCATCACGTCAGCCGCCATGTGCTCGGCCTGGCTCAGGGCTTTCCCGGCGCCCGGCGCTTTCGTCAGCTGCTGTCGGTAGACATCCACAAGGTGCAGGATCCGCTGGGGCTGCTGGATCAGGCCGCCGAATTGCTCCGCGGGCACTGATCCGGCGCCGTCAGGCGGTAACGGCTGCGCCCGGTGGCCTGCACCATGCCGTGTTCCTCCATACGGCGCAGCACCTGCCGCACGCTGACCAGTGACAGCGGCTCGCCCGCCTCGCTCAGCTGCCGATGCAAGTCGCGGCTGGAGATTCCCTGCTCGTCGTCGGCGCCATACAGCGCCTCCACCACCTTGAGTCTCGGCATGCTGAAACGCAGCCCTGCGGCCTGCAGCCATTCGCGGCACTGACGGGTATCCGGAGCCGCGCGGCATAGTGAACGAGAGCGCTGAGTTTGGGTCGACATATTCGGGCTCCTTGGCTGCTCATCTGAAGTCGGACTCCACCGACCTCGGCGCGTTTCACCGCACCTTCATATGTTAAGACGAACGAGCAGGCCAAAAGCGCGCCCCCAAAAGGTAAAAAATTGTCAGTGACTCGACCGTTGAGCGCCCGCAGCGCCTCGGGTAAGGTCATGCCATCTGCAACGACAAGGCCTCGTCATGACCTCCAAGCTGGAACAACTCAAGCAGTTCACCACCGTGGTCGCCGATACCGGTGATCTCGACGCCATCGCCCGGCTCAAGCCGGTGGATGCCACCACCAATCCCTCCCTGCTGCTCAAGGCCGCATCGCTGCCGGGCTACGCCGATCTTCTGAAACAGGCCGTCAGCGCCGGCAAGGGTGATCCGGGTCTGGCCTGCGACCACTTCGCCGTTGCCGTTGGCCAGGAGATTCTCAAGGTCATTCCCGGGCGCATTTCCACCGAGGTGGATGCCCGCCTGTCGTTCGATACCGGCGCCACCCTGCTGCGCGCCGAGCGTCTGGTCGGCCTCTATGAGCAGGCCGGCATCGGCCGCGAACGGGTGCTGATCAAGATCGCCTCGACCTGGGAAGGCATTCGCGCTGCCGAGCAGCTGGAAAAATCCGGCGTGCAGACCAACCTCACCCTGCTTTTCTCCTTCGCCCAGGCGCAAGCGTGCGCCGATGCCGGCGTATTCCTCATCTCGCCTTTCGTCGGCCGCATCTACGACTGGTACAAGAAAACCGAGAGCCGTGACTTTGTCGGCAGCGAAGATCCGGGCGTGCAGTCGGTCAGCCGTATCTACGACTACTACAAGGCCAACGGTTACGACACCGTGGTGATGGGAGCGAGCTTCCGCAACCTCGGCCAGATCGAAGCGCTGGCCGGCTGCGATCGCCTGACCATCAGCCCTGAACTGCTGCAGAAGCTGGCCGAGGATGAGGGCGAACTGAGCCGCAAGCTTGCTCCGGGCGGCGCTGGCGAAGCTCGTCAGACGCTGGACGAAAGCGCCTTCCGTTGGGCGTTGAACGAAGATGCGATGGCCACCGAGAAACTGGCCGAGGGCATCCGCCTGTTCGCCCGTGACCAGGAAAAGCTCGAGGCACTGCTGGCCGCCAAGGCCTGAACAAAAAAAGGGGGCGCCAGCCAAGCTGACGCCCCTTTCGAATACTACGAGATCAATACGTAGGGTGCGCCGTGCGCACCTGAGGCTTTCTTTGAATCAGTCGGTGCGCACAGCGCACCCGACGGAAAACCAGGGAGGTCAGTGCCGCTCGAGCGCACTGACCAGATCATGGAAGGCCTCGCGGTTGGAGTCGTTCAACCCCATCAGGATACGGTGCGCTTCCAGCACCTTGGCCTTGACCACTTCCTCGTTCTGATCCTGCGATGGCAGGTCGTCCAGTGCTTCCGGGCAGGGAATCGGACGATCGACGATATTGAACACCTGATCGAAACCCATCGACTGCAGCAGGCGGGTGATATCGTCGTGCGTGGTCACCACGGTCGGCAACAGGCCCACCTTCTGCCGCGAAAGAATGGACAGTTTGGCCAGCAGACCCAGGGTGGTGCTGTCGATGCTGCGGGTTTCGGTCAGGTCGATGACGATGGCCGAAAAATTCAACGCGGTGAAAATCTTCTCAATCGTGGCATCCAGCGCCGAACACAGCGTCAGACGGACTTCGCCGACGAATTTCAGGACGAATGTGCCATCCTGCTCGGCGAATTGGATGCGACCGGGGCTCATCCCAGGGTTCATGCAAGGTTCCTGCTCAACACCAGCAAGGCAATATCATCCGGCATCTCACCCAGATTGGCCAGACCGAGAACTTGACGCAAACCGTCAAGCGTACCGCCAGCCTGGCTAACCAGTTGTGGCAACGCCAATTCCTTCTCCTTCAGCGTCTCGCCTGGCAGCAGGTCGAGAATGCCGTCGGAAAGCAAGGTGAGGCTGAATGATTCGGGCAGCTTCATGACCTGATCGCCATACTCGGCCTCTGCGAACAGGCCGACCGGCAGGCCGCGCCCTTCCAGATACCGCGCCTCGCCATTCTCGAACAGTACCGGCAGCGGCAAATGGCCGCCGATGCTGTAGGTGAGCTGGCCGCTCTGTTCGTCGATCACCCCGCCCAGCATGGTCACATGCTTGCCGAGCTTGCAGTTGATCAACCCGCGATTGATGTGGCCGAGCACATCGGAGGGCTTGAACTCGGGTAGCGAACCGCCCCGCCGCCACTCGTAGAGCAGGCGCGTGGTCATGAACTTGAGCAGCACGGTGACGAAGGCCGAAGAAGCGCCGTGCCCGGAAACGTCCGCCAGGTAGAAGCCGATGCGTCGCTCGTCGATGCGGAAGTAGTCGACGAAATCACCGGACAGGTACAAGGAGGGGATGATCTTGTGCGCGAAGGTCAGGCCATCGACCTGCCAGGGCGTCACCGGCAGCATGTTCATCTGCACCTGGCGACCGGCGTTCTGGTCTTCCTGCAGCAGGTGCAGGCTGGCCTGCAGCTCGCGGTTGGCAGCCTCAAGCTTCTCGCGGTAGCGCTGGTTCTCCATGCGCAGGCGCGAGCGATCCAGTGCCCGACGCACCGAGTGCTCGAGCACCGCCAGGTCTTCCAGCGGCTTGATCAGGTAATCGGCAGCGCCCAGACGCAGGGCTTCGACGGCATCGTTCATGACGCCTGCGCCCGAGACCACAATCACCGGGACTTCGACACCCAGGGCGTTGATACGACGGATCAGCTCGAGGCCATCGACCTGCGGCATGCGCAGGTCACAGATCATCAGGTCGGGGCTTTCCTGCTGGAACACTTCCAGCCCCTGCAAACCGTTGTTGGCCTGCAATACCTTGAAGCCGCTGTCCTCGAGATAGGCTGCGAGGCTGGCACGCACGACATCGTCGTCGTCGATGATCAGCAGAGTGGCACTGGTTTTGTGCATGGGGTATCCAGGCAAACTGCGCCAGGGCAATTAGGGTGACTGCCCGTAGCGCGGCGCCGCATCAATGGCGCCAGGGCGATTTCAAGGGGCAGACGGTACTCCCATCTGGCGAGCGATTCAAGCCGGCACCGGTCGTCGTCCGGCGGCTTTACAGGGTAAATCGGCGGGAGTTATAAGAACCGCGGGAGAGCTCATAAGAAGAGGACAGGGTCCATGAGTCAGAGTGATCGAGCGTACAGCGAGAAACGCGACTACATCCGCATGCGACTGGAAGCGCCAGTCACCCTGCATCATGCTGGCCGGGAAATTCCGGCCCTGTGCCTGGATCTCTCCAGCACCGGCATGCAAATCGAGGCCGAAGTCATGCTGAAGATGGGCGACAAGGTCAAGGTGCACATCCCTTCCGAACACAGCGAACTGGCCGGCCTCGACGCCCAGGCCGAAGTGGTGCGAATCGGCGATCTGGGTGACGGACGCCAATCGCTGGGCCTGGCCATCATCTCGATGAGCTGAAACGCATGCTTACGAAAAAGGCGGCTTTAAGCCGCCTTTTTCATGCCTGCCGAACTCAGAAATCGTCTTCGACGTCACCGTCTTTGACCTTGAACTCGCGGTTCTGCAGGTAGGCGTTGCGGATGAAGATGTACTTGTCGCCGCTGATCAGGCGTTCGGCCGACAACAGGCTGGCGCGGGTATCCACCACCTCGACGCCACGGGTGACGTTGCGGGTCGGCACGTGGTCGATGTACGGATAAGGCGTCACGAAGCTGTCCGGCACCCTGCCGGCGGCGTCGCGCACGGTGCTCGGACCGAGGAACGGGATCACCAGATAGGGCCCGCTGTTCAGGCCCCAGACGCCCAGGGTCTGGCCAAAATCCTCGTCGCTCTTCTGCAGGCCCATATGCTTGGCCACGTCGAAGAAGCCCAGCAGGCCGAAGGTGGTGTTGAAGATCAGGCGACCGGTATCGACACCGGCATCGTGCAGCTTGCCCTGCAGCAGGTTGTTGGTCAGGTTGCCGACGTCGCCGATATTGCCGAAGACGTTGTGCACGCCGTCTTCGAGAAACTGCGGCGTGACCTTTTGATAGCCCTGCGCAATCGGTTTCAGCGCGTAGGTATCGAGTGTATCGTTGAAGCGAAACATCGCGCGGTTGAAGCCCTCCCAGGGGTCTTCTTCCGAAGCGGCCTGGCTCATGGCCGGCAGCAGACTGAGGCCGACCAGCGCCATCAGGCTCCCCAGGCGCACGATCCAGCGAGCACCGATAACATGCATTGCAGTCTCTCCTTGAGAAAAGTGGTGTGGCCACCCGCCAGCGGCCGTGAAGGCCGCGCAGTATAAAGCCTGGAGCCCTGATTGGGCAGCATAGCGAACAATTGTGATGACCGATAAGACACTGCTGAATACCGCCCGGATACCCGTGCGCTGGGGCGACATGGACAGCTACGGGCACGTCAACAACATCATCTACATGCAATACCTGGAAGAGGCGCGGGTCGCCTGGTTCGAGCGCGTCGGCATTGCGATGAGCGGCGCACCTCAAGGCCCGGTAGTGCTGCAGACCCAGCACACCTACCTCAAACCCGTGGTGCACCCGGCTACGGTGGTGGTCGAGCTGCATGCCGGCGCCCTGGGGCGCAGCAGCCTGGTGGTCGAACACCGCCTGACCACGCTGGACGATCCCGACACGGTTTACGGCGAAGGTTACTGCAAGCTGGTCTGGATCGACCATCGAAGCGGCCGATCCGTTGCCCTGCCGGAGCATCTGCGCGCCCTGCTCAGCGTCACCTGACGGTCATCTTCCGGTCATCCGCTGGCGCTAGATTGGACTAGGCCACCGCCACGGATGACCCCATGCCTAACGCCTCCCCTACCGCCATTCTTTTCGAGCTGTCCGGCTGCCTGGTCGACTTCGGCGCCCGCACCTTGCCGGTCGCACTGCAGCGGCTGCATCCCCAATGCACTCGCACCGATACCCTGGGCAGCCCGCAGCAGGCTCTCGCGGGCTGGCTGGGCCAAGCGCCGACGCCGACGCAACAGCAGGCCTTGCAGCAGATGCTGAGCGAAGTAGCCGACGAACACGCGGAGCTCACGCCCGGCGCAGAACAGCTGCTGCACAGGCTGCACGCCGACGCCATTCCCTGCGCCTGGCTCGACAGCCTGCCGGCAGACGCCAGCCTGCGTTTGGCCGAGGCACTGCCGGTACCGGTCACGGCTGTCCTGGCGCGCCAGGCCAGGCCCTGGCCCGCGCCTGACGCCTGCTGGCAGGCCCTGAGCCAACTGGGTGTGGAGCGTCTCGACGGCTGCGTGTTGGTCAGCGGCAACCCGCACCTTCTGCAGGCCGGCCTCAATGCCGGCTGCTGGACCATCGGCCTGGCCGCCTGCGGCCCCCTGTGCGGCCTCGCGCCGGCTGACTGGCAGGCGCTGACGACGAACGAGCAGGAGCGTCTGCGCGCCGAGGCCACGCTGCAGCTCTATCGCCTGGGGACGCACTCGGTGGTCGATCATCTGGGTGAGATCCAGGCCAGCCTCGAGGATATCGGCATGCGCCGGCTCAAGGGCGAAAAGCCCTGAACGGATTGACCCTGGTCAGGCAAAGCCGGCGTGCTTGAATTACCCTTGTTGTACGGGCAGAAACCTTCGGCCACCGACAACGGTCAATGCCTATGCCGATTCGACAAGGGAGAACCCTATGCCAGCCAATGACCTGCAGCAGCAACTGGAAGCTCTTCATGAGCAACTCGCTCATGGCACGCCGCTCAGCGAAGAAGAACGGGCATCGCTTTACCTGCTGATTCAGGAAATCGAAGTACAACTGGCGCGCCAGGCCGCGGCCGCTCCCGATGCCACCCTGATGGACGGCGTCAACCTGGCGGTGGAACGTTTCGAAGCCAGCCACCCCACCCTCGCCGGCACCCTGCGCAACATCATGCAGAGCCTGGCCAATATGGGCATCTGACCCGTCGGAAAGCCTACAGCCGCCACCCCTTTCGGGCTGGCGGCTTTTTCATGGCTTACTGGCGCACCAGCCGGGCGTTGTCTACGCGTAACGCCTCGGTACTGCGATACGGATTGATATCCAGCCCGCCACGGCGCACGTAACGCGCATAGACGGTCAGGGACTGCGGCTGCAGCAGGCGCTGCAGATCGAGGAAGATGCGCTCCACGCACTGCTCATGAAAGTCGGCGTGCTGGCGGAAGCTCACCAGATAAGCCAGCAGGCTGGCGTGATCCAGCGCCGCGCCCCGGTACTGCACGACCAGGCTGCCCCAGTCCGGCTGACCGGTGACCGGGCAGTTGGATTTCAGCAGGTGGCTGTGCAGGCTCTCCTCCACCACGCGGCTCGCATTGCAGCGCAAGAGCTCCGGCTGCGGATGGGCGTACTGACTGACGCTGATCTCCAGTTCGTCGATGCACTGGCCCGGCAGCGTCGCCACGCCCTCGCCCGCCACCTCGGCCAAGGAACGCAGGCGCACCGCCACCGGCTTGCCGGCCACCGCCGACAGATCGCGCACCAGGGTTGCCTGCAATTCGTCCCAGCTGGCGAACACTGTCTGATTCAGCGAGTTGAGATAGAGCTTGAAGGACTTGGACTCGATGATGTTCGGCGAATCGGCAGGAATGGCGAATTCGCCGATGGCCACCACCGGCTTGCCGGACGGCAGCAGCCAGGACAGCTCGTAGCAGTTCCAGTAGTCCACGCCCTGATATGGCAGGTTGTCGCCGTCGAGGCCCAGCTCCGCCCACTTGCTGGTACGCGAGATGGGAAACAGCAGCTCGGGGCTGTACTCGGCGATGTACTGGCTGGACTTGCCCAGCGGGGAATGTTCGGCGGGGTGCTGCATGGGGCGGGATCCGGGTTGGCGAAAAACCGGGCGAGTTTACCGGGTTGACCGCCCAGCCGCACCCACAGCGAGCTCCAGGTTTGCTCGGTGCGCACGGCGCACCCTACGTCAACCCGAGGGCGCCCTGGTAAACGTAGGGTGCGCCGTGCGCACCAGAATGCTCCTGACAGGCTCATGCCGCGGCGGGCTCTTCCTCGATCATCCGCAGCGGCGCCCAGCGCCGCAGCAGCAGGTACAGCGTCGGGATCACGTAAAGGGTGAAGAAGGTGCCCACCAGCAGGCCGCCGACGATCACCAGGCCGATCTGCTGGCGACTTTCGGCGCCGGCCCCAGTGGCGATGGCCAGCGGCAGCGAACCCAGAACCATGGCGCCTGTGGTCATCAGGATCGGCCGCAGGCGCTGCACCGAAGCCTCGATCACCGCACCGCGCAGCTCCCTGCCTTCACGCAGCAGGTGATTGGCGAATTCGACGATGAGGATGCCGTGCTTGGTGATCAGACCGATCAGGGTCACCAGGCCGATCTGCGAATAGATGTTCAGCGTGCCGCCGAACAGGGTCAGGGCGAGCAAGGCGCCGGCCATCGACAATGGCACGCTGAACAGGATGATCAGCGGATCGCTGAAGCTCTCGAACTGCGCGGCCAACACCAGGAAGATGAACGCCAGGGCCAGGGCGAAAATCAATGCGATACCCGAACTGGACTCCTTGAAGTCGCGCGACGTGCCGGTGTAGTCGTACTGGGTTTCCGGCGGGAATACCGCTCGCGCGCCGGCCTCGAGGTAGTCCAGCGCCTCGCCCAGGGTGTAGCCGGCGCCGACGTTGGCGCTGATGGTCACCGCACGCAGCTGGTTGAAGTGGTTGAGCTCGCGCGGCGCCACGGTCTCGCGCACCGAAATCAGGTTGGACAGTTGCACCATGCCGCCTTCGCGGTCGCGCACGTACACGCGGTCCAGGTCCTGCGGGTTGCTGCGGTCGATGTTCTGCAGCTGCACCAGTACGTCGTACTGCTCGCCATTCTGCTTGAAGCGGGTCACCTGGCGGCTGCCGAACAGACTTTCCAGGCTGCGGCCGATCACCGACACGTCGGTGCCCACGGCTGCGGCCTGCTCGCGGTTGACGTTGATCTGCAGCTGCGGCGAGTTGAGCTTGAGGTCGCTGTCCAACCCCTCCAGGCCCGGATAGTCGCGCATGCGCTCCATCAGCTGATCGACGTAACCCTGCAGCTCGGCGTATTCCATGGACGAGCGGATGACGAAGTTGATCGGCTGGTTGCGCGCGCTCTGCCCCAGCGGCGGGCGGTTGACCGGGGTGACTCGCATGCCGGCGATGTCCTGCAACTTGGGCAACAGTTCGTTGCGGATCTCGAACTGGCTGCGCGCACGGTCGCCCCAGTCCTCCAGCTTCATGAAGGAAATGCCCTGGGCCACGGTCGGGAAGCCCGCGACGATCAGGTAGCGGTTGGTTTCCGGGATGCTGGCGTAGGCCGCCTCCACCTCGCGGGCATAGCGCGCGGTGTAGTCGATGGTGGCGCCGTCTGGGCCATTGAACACCCCGACTATGGTGCCGGTGTCTTCGGTGGGCGCCAGCTCCGAGCGCAGGCCGCTGAACAGCCAGGCGCACAGCACGAAGGCCGCCAGCAGCACGCCGAGCACCAGCGGCCAGGCACGCAGAGCGCGATCCAGACTGTGCTTGTAGCTGTAGGTCAGGCCGTTGAGAAAGCCCTCGATCAGGTTGTACACGCGGCTATGGCGCTGCTCGTGCTGGTGCGGTTTGAGCAACACGGCGCACATCATCGGCGTCAGCGTCAGAGCGACGAAACCGGACACCAGCACCGAGCCGGCCAGCGTCCAGGCGAATTCGGTGAACAGCTTGCCGGTGGTGCCCTGCATGAAGCCGATGGGGGCGAACACGGCGGCCAGGGTCAGGGTCATGGCGATCACCGCGAAGGCGATCTCGCGGCTGCCCTTGAACGCGGCCTGCATCGGCTTCATCCCCGCCTCGATATGGCGGTGGATGTTCTCCAGCATGACGATGGCATCGTCCACCACCAGGCCGATGGCCAGGACCATGGCCAGCAGGGTCAGGGTGTTGATGGTGAAGCCCATCAGCGACATCAGGGCGAAGGCGCCGATCAGTGAGACCGGAATGGTCACCAGCGGGATCAGCGTCGCACGCAGCGAACGCAGAAAGATGAAGATGATCAGGATGACCAGCGCCACCGCCTCCCAGATGGTGGCGAAGACGTTGTCGATGGACTCGCGGATGAACTGCGAGCTGTCGTTGGCCACCGTCATGTTCATGCCTTCGGGCAACAGCGCCTTGACGTCGTCCCAGGCGGCTTCCAGACCATCGGAGATGTCCAGCGGGTTGGCCGTGGCCTGTTTGACCAGGCCCAGGGTCACCGCCGGCAGGCCCTTGAAGCGCACCACGGTGCGCTCGTCGCGCGGGCCGATCTCGGCGCGACCAACGTCGGACAGACGCAGCAGGTAGCCCTGCGAATCATCGAGAATCAGCTCGTTGAACTGCGCGGGCGTGCGCAGATCGGTTTCCGACAGCACGCTGAACTCGCGCTCGCGCGACTCGATGCGCCCGGCCGGGATTTCCACGTTCTGCCGGCGCAGGGCGTCCTCCACGTCCTGCACGGTGAGGTTGTGCGCCGCCAGCTTCTCCGGGTCGAGCCAGATGCGCATGGAAAACGTCCGGGCGCCGCGCACCTGCACTTCGGACACACCGGGGATGGTCTGCAGACGATCCTTGATCACCCGCTCCAGCACGTCGGTGATCTCCATCGCACTGTGCTGCTCGCTGTGAAAGGCGATCCAGATCACCGGCTGGGCGTCGGCCTCGACCTTCTGCACGATGGGTTCGTCCACCTCGTCCGGCAGCAGGTTGCGCACCCGCCCCAGGCGATCGCGCACGTCGTTGGCTGCCTCGTCGGCGCTGCGGCCGAGACGGAACTGCGCGGTGATCTGGGTGTTTTCCGCGCGGCTGATGGAGGTGACGAAGTCCAGCCCCTCGATCCCCGAGAGTACATCTTCTACCGGCTGCGCCACCTGCGATTCCATGATCTCCGGGCTGGCGCCGGGATAGGTGACCTGCACGGTGACGATTGGCACGTCGATATTGGGGTATTCGCGCACGTTAAGGCGGTCATAGGCCATCAGCCCCAGCAACACCACGATCAGCGACAGGACGGTAGCGAAGACCGGCCTGCGAATGCAGACGTCGGAGAGGATCACCGCTGGCGCTCCCCGCTCTTGCTGCGCACCGCCAGCCCTTCACGTACGCGCTGCCAGCCGGCGCTGATCACCGTCTCGTCACCCTGCAAGCCCTCGCGCACCTCTACCAGGCCATCGAAACGCTTGCCCAGGATCACCTCGCGGCGCTCGACCTTGCCGTCCACCAGCAGATTGACCAGCAGCTTGTCGCCCTGCGGCATCACCGCCTCCTCGGGGATCACCAGCGCCTGCGGCCGCTCCTCGAGGATCACCGACACGCGCACGAACTGCCCCGGACGCAGGCGGCGATCGTCGTTGCCGATATGGGCGCGGATGGCCTGGCTGCGCCCGGCCTCATCCAGGCGCGGGTTGAGCGCATAGATCTCGCCACGAAAACGCTCGCCGGGGTAGGTATCGAGGGTGACTTCCACGGTCTGGCCGAGCCGTACCTGGGCCACGGCCTTCTGCGGAATGCGAAAGTCCACCTTGAGCGGGTCGAGCACTTCCAGATTGACGATGTTCTGTCCGGCGCTGAGGTAGTCGCCGACGCTGGCCTGGCGCAGGCCGAGCACGCCGTCGTGGGGCGCCTTGATCTGGGTCTTGTCGAGCCGCGCCTGGGCCAGAGCCAGGCTGGCGCGCGAGGCCTGCAGCTGGCTCTGCGCCTCGTCCAGCGCCTGGGCATTGCTGGCGCCGCGCTGGAACAGCATCTGCGCGCGTTGATGGTTCTTCTCGGCGAGATCGAGATTGGCCCTGGCCTGGGCGAACTCGGCACGGGTAATGGCATCGTCGAGGCTGACCAGCAGATCGCCGGCGGTCACTGCCTGCCCCTCGCGAAAATGCAGGGTGGCCAGGCGCCCTTCCACTTCCGGACGAATCATCACCGACTCGTCGGAGCGCAGCGAACCGAAGGTGATCAGCTCGTCACGCACCTCCATCTGCCGTACCGGCACGACCTCGACCATCGGCCCTTCGGCCGCCGCTGCAGGCAGTGCCCACAAGCCCAGCCACAGCCAAGGAAGCGCACGCAACAGCACGGTCATGATCAGCCCCTTTTTCTTGGTAGAGGCGGAGTCTAACCGGCTGCTGCGTTACTGACAGGAGCGCAAGTTATTTCGCTATGTTTTTTACAGATTACTGACGCATGCCACGGCCGCTGATCAGCAGGCGGATGCACAGGGTGTAGAGCGCGGCCGTGGCCAGCAGCATGAAGCCGATGGCCACACCGATACGGATGTCGGACACGCCGAGAATGCCGTAGCGGAAGGCGTTGACCATGTGCAGGATGGGGTTGCCCATCGACACCGTCTGCCAGAACGGCGGCAGCAGCGTGATGGAGTAGAACACCCCGCCCAGGTAGGTCAGCGGCGTCAGCACGAAGGTGGGGATAATCGAGATATCGTCGAAGTTGCGCGCGAACACCGCGTTGACGAAGCCGCCCAGGGAAAAGATGGTCGCGGTCAGCAGCACAACCAGCACCGTCACGCCCAGGTGATGCACCTGCAGATGGGTGAAGAACAGCGACAGGATGGTGACGATCAGGCCCACCGCCAGCCCGCGCAGCACGCCGCCGACGACGAAACCGATGAGGATGGTATGCGGCGATACCGGCGATACCAGCAGCTCCTCGACGTTGCGCTGGAACTTGCTGCCGAAGAAGCTCGACACCACGTTGCCGTAACTGTTGGTGATCACCGACATCATGATCAGCCCCGGCACGATGTACTCCATGTAGCTGAAGCCGCCCATGTCGCCGATCTGTCGGCCGATCAGGTTGCCGAAGATGACGAAGTACAAAACCATGGTGATCGCCGGCGGCAGCAGGGTCTGCGGCCAGATGCGCAGGAAACGGCGCACCTCGCGGTGAACGATGGTGCGCAGAGCCACCAGATTGGCGGCGAATTCGCTGTTCAGGTACTGGGTATTCATTGCGCCACCTTGGCCAGGTTCTTTTCCACCAGGGAGACGAACAGCTCCTCCAGGCGATTGGTCTTGTTGCGCAGGCTCAGCACCTGCACCTGCTGCTGCGCCAGTTGCTGGAACAGCGCGTTGAGGCCCTGGCTCTTCTCCACCTGCACTTCCAGGGTGTGGTGATCGAGCAGGCGCGCCGGATAACCCGTCAGTTTCGGCGCCTCGCTGTAGGAGTCCTTGAGATCGAGCAGGAAGGTCTCGACGTGCAGCTTTTTAAGCAGGTCCTTCATGCTGCTCAGCTCGACGATGCGACCGTGGTCGATGATGCCGATGTTGCGGCACAGCTGCTCGGCCTCCTCCAGGTAGTGGGTGGTGAGGATGATGGTGATGCCCTGCTGGTTCAACTCGGTGAGAAAGCTCCACATCGAACGGCGTAGTTCGATGTCCACGCCAGCGGTGGGCTCATCGAGGATCAGCAGGCGCGGCTGATGCACCAGGGCGCGGGCGATCATCAGCCGGCGTTTCATGCCACCGGACAGCTCGCGCGAGGCCACGTCGCGCTTTTCCCACAGGCCGAGCTGGGTCAGGTACTGCTCGGCGCGCTCCTTGGCGATGGAACGCGGAATGCCATAATAGCCGGCCTGGGTGACGACGATGTCGAACACCTTCTCGAACTGGTTGAAGTTGAATTCCTGCGGCACCACGCCCAGGCAACGCTTGAGCGCGTAGGGTTCGCGGTCGAGGTCGTGGCCGAACACGCTGACCGTACCGCTGCTCTTGTTCACCAGCGTGGAGAGGATGCCGATGGTGGTGGATTTGCCGGCGCCGTTGGGGCCGAGCAAGGCGAAGAAGTCACCTTCGGCGACGTCCAGATCGATGCCGTGCAGGGCCTGGAAGCCGTTTCCGTAGGTCTTGGTCAACTGCCGAATGGTCAGGGCGGAGCTCATGAAGATGGGGTTTCCCGCGCGAGAGTGATGTCGTTATAGATGAGGGCGGAACCACGGGTTTGCAACCGGGTGTTTCTTCCGCCCTTCGCTGGCATGCACCCTACCGGCCCTGACGCGCGGAGAAAAGGCCGTCCTGCCGATCTTGACTATCGACTCAGTCGATAGCTGCCGCCTCATGCTGCATGTCGCCCTGCAGCCCCTGCGTGCCGGCCTCGAACAGATGCGGATAGCAGCGCTGCAGGTGGTCGAAGAACAGTTCCTCGGGGAGATCCTCGAACTGGCCATGATCGACCAGGTATTCCATATAGCGCTCGCCCTTGTCGTTGTAGGGGTGAAAGACGCTGTCATGCAGGCCGTCGAACTCCAGCGGCGCCACCTTGAACACCCGGCACAACGCCTCGTTGAACGCCGGCGTGGCCTTGACCCAGCGACCGTCCAGATACAGCTCGGTGTAGCCATGCATGGCGAACACTTCGCTGCGTAGCAACTCCAGCAGACGTGGCGTGGACAGGTGATTGCGCACATCGGCCAGGCCGATACGCGCGGGGATGCCGCAGTGCCGGGCGCAAGCAGCGAGCAGGTTGGCCTTCGGCACGCAGTAGGACTCCCCGGCTTCCAGGGCATGACTGGCCTTGAGCGTCTGCGCATCGAGGCTGAAGGAATAGGGGTTGTAGCGCACGCCATCACGCACCGCCAGGTACAGGGCGATGGCCTGGCTACGCGGCTCGCGTGCAGCACCACGGCAACGTTCGGCGAACTCGACTACCGCAGGATGGTCACTGTCAATGAAGCGGCCGGGTCGCAGATAGGCATGCATGGTGAGGGCTCCTGAATTTCGTCTCAGTCTAAACCTGCCGATTGCGCGCCGATCAAGACGATCCGGCCAAGCTCACCGCCCCTGATGCCATTTGTGACTATGCTCGGGGCGTCGCCCGCTCGAATCATGGAGGAATGCTCATGCTCGTCATCTGGTTGCTGGTTCTGCTGCTCGGGGTCGCCTACCTGGCCCATAGCCGTACCGCCGCCCTGCCCGCCCTCGGCATCACCGCAGCCTATCTGCTGGCCATGGCCCTGTTCAGCCCGGTACCCGGCTGGCTGCAACTGCTGCTATGGATCATCACCGCGGCGGTGGCCGCCTTCGTCGTGCTCGGCGACCTGCGCCGGCAGTTCTTCAGCGGCCCGCTGTTCAACTGGTTCCAGCGCGTCCTGCCACCGATGTCCGCTACCGAACGCGACGCCATCGAGGCCGGCACCGTGTGGTGGGACGGCGAACTGTTCAGTGGCCGACCGAACTGGGAAACGCTGCTGGCTTATCCCAAGGCCAGGCTGAGCGAAGAAGAACAGGCCTTCATCGACGGCCCCACCGAAGAACTCTGCGCGATGATCAGCGACTGGCAGGTCGGCCAGGAAATGGACCTGCCGGAGAAAGCCTGGGAGCACATCAAGCAGCATGGCTTCTTCGCCCTGATCATTCCCAAGGAATACGGCGGCAAGGGCTTCTCCGCCTACGCGCACTCGCAGGTGGCGATGAAGCTGGCGACCCGCAGCGGCGACCTGGCCTCCACCGTGATGGTGCCCAACTCCCTCGGTCCGGCCGAGCTCCTGCTGCACTACGGCACAGAAGAACAGCGCAACCATTATCTGCCGCGCCTGGCGCGTGGCGAGGACATCCCCTGCTTCGCCCTTACCGGCCCGCTGGCCGGCTCCGACGCCGGCGCCATGCCCGACACCGGCATCATCTGCAAGGGCCAGTTCAACGGCGAAGAAGTGATCGGCCTGCGCCTGAACTGGGAAAAGCGCTACATCACCCTCGGTCCGGTGGCCACCCTGCTCGGCCTCGCCTTCAAGGCCTACGACCCGGATCATCTGCTGGGCGACAAGGTGGACCTCGGCATCAGCCTGGCGCTGATCCCCACCGATACCCCCGGCGTGGAAATCGGGCGCCGCCACCTGCCACTGGGCGCCGCCTTCATGAACGGGCCGAACTCGGGCAAGGACGTGTTCATTCCGCTCAACTACCTGATCGGTGGCCAGGAGTATCTCGGCAAGGGCTGGATGATGCTGATGAACTGCCTGTCGGTGGGCCGCTCCATCTCGCTGCCGGCCGTCGGTACCGGTGCGGCCAAGTTCACCAGCCTCGCCACCGGCCAGTACGCCCAGTTGCGTGAGCAGTTCAACGTACCGCTGGCCGCCTTCGAGGGCATTCAGGAAGCGCTGGCGCGTATCGGCGGCAACGCCTGGCTGATGGACAGCGCGCGCATCCTCACCGCCAATGCCGTCGACCTGGGCGAGAAACCCTCGGTGCTGTCGGCGATTCTCAAGTACCACCTGACCGAGCGCGGCCGCGAGTGCATCGGCCATGCCATGGACGTGCATGGCGGCAAGGGCATCATCATGGGCCCGAACAACTACCTGGCCCGCTCCTGGCAGGGGGCGCCCATCTTCATCACCGTCGAGGGCGCCAATATCCTCTCGCGCAACCTGATGATCTTTGGCCAGGGCGCCATCCGTTGCCATCCCTACGTGCTCAAGGAAATGGCCCTGGCCGACCGTGAGGACAAGGACCAGGCGCTGACCGAGTTCGATGCGCTGCTGATGAGCCATATCGGCTTCGCCGTCGGCAACGCCGCCAGCAGCTTCCTCCTGAGCCTGACCTTGGGACGCCTGGGCACGGTGCCCGGCGACGACCTCAGCCAGCCCTACTACCGTGCGCTCAATCGCCTGGCCGCGGCCTTCGCCCTGTGCGCCGACAGCAGCATGATGCTGCTGGGCGGCGATCTGAAGCGCCGCGAACGCCTCTCCGCGCGCCTGGGCGACGTGCTCAGCCATCTCTACCTGGGTTCGGCCGCGCTCAAGCGCTACCACGACCTCGACTACCCGCAGGCCGTCAGACCGCTGGTGCGCTGGGCCATGGAGGAGAATCTCTTTCATGCCGAACAGGCGCTCGACGAACTGCTGAGCAACTTCCCCAACCGCCTGTTCGGCTGCCTGCTGAAAGTGCTGGTCTTCCCCCTTGGTCGTCGTCACCACGGCCCGAGCGACGTGCTGGAGGCGGAGGTAGCCGCGATCATCGGCCGCCAGGCCGGCGACCCTGCCCTGGAATCGGTGCTGGAAGGCTGCTACCGACCGCAGGCGGACCAGGATTCGGTGGGTGCGCTGCAACATGCACTGAACCTGGTGCAGGCCAGCCAGGACGCCCGCAAACGCCTGAACCAGGCGCTCAAGGACGGCAGCCTGCAGCCGGCACCGGGCCAGGATGCCATCGAAGCGGCGATTGCCGCCGGCATTCTCGATGGCGAGCAGGGCCTGCGCCTGCAAGCGGCCGAAGCGGCGCGGCGGCGGGTGATCGACGTCGACGACTTCACCAAGGAAGAGCTCAAGCTGAGCCGCGGCAAGGTGCGCTGACCTAAACAGCCCCTGCCACAGGAAGACCACCCAAGCGGGACAGCGGGTGCCAGGAACTCTATACTCCTGCGCCCGTTTTACCTTTCAGGACACTGCTACATGGCCAGCCATCTCGAACACCACCTCGCCCTGCTCAACCACCTGCGCGGCATCCTCGTTGCCCTGGGTGAAGCCGAACAGGTGCTCGACGACAGCCATGCCCTGTTTATCGAACGCTACGACGAACTGCTCGCCGAACTGCCGAGCGACCCGGTGTCCAGCCAGTACCTCGGCCAGGACCTGATCAGTCAGGTGTTTCACCGCTACCCGCAGATCGCCCACCTGGTGCCACGCGACCTGCTGTGGTTCTTCGGCGGCGACTGCCTGCACTTCATGCCGGACGAGGAGATCGCCCTGTACCAGGCCCTCGACGAGCGCCGCTTCGAAGCCGAAGAGAACGACGAGCCGTTCGACTGGAATCAGGAAAAGCAGCTGCTGGCCCTGCCCACCGACGGCGCCAAACACTGACCGGCCGACAGACAAAAGGCCCGCACGGCTAACCGGCGGGCCTTTTTCATTGTGCAAACGGCAGAAACGAAAACGCCGCTCGATTGAGCGGCGTTTTCGTTTATTTGGAGCGGGAAACGAGACTCGAACTCGCGACCCCGACCTTGGCAAGGTCGTGCTCTACCAACTGAGCTATTCCCGCAGTACAACTTGAAGTGGCGTCCCCTAGGGGACTCGAACCCCTGTTACCGCCGTGAAAGGGCGGTGTCCTAGGCCACTAGACGAAGGGGACATACCCCGGAACATCAAGCAACTTTCCGGCTTCCTTCGCTCTGTTTCTGGCATTGCGCTGGAAGTGGCGCGCATTCTAGGGAGCCTTTGCAGGGTCGTCAACCACTCTCTAAAAAATTTTTAAAATCAAAGACTTCAGCCCATAAATTGACATGCCACTAGGAGCCTCGCAGCCAAGCCACTACACTCGGACGAAAAGCCAGTGCTCGAGAGGTCCCAAGCAGTGTCCGCACTCGTGATAACCCTGCTGATAGTCGGCGGCATCGCCCTGTTGATGGTGATTGCCTATATCAACCATGCCGTCGAGAACAGCAAGCTGGAAAAGGCCCGTCAGCGTGCCGACCTGCTCGACCGCATTCGTCGCTGCCAGGACATCTCCGAGCGCATGCCCGGTCAGTTGATGACGCCACAGCTGAAACTGTTGCTGACCCAGCTGCAGCTGCAGGTCAGCGAGCGTCTGCTACCGCTAGACAAGCAGAGCGCGACGCTCAAGGCCGACATCGAAACCCTTCGCGCCCAGGTTGCTCAGGGCGAATCCATCGCGGTGAAGAACCCGCCACAGCCCATCGCCAACGAAGCCAAGGCCAAGGACGTACGCTTTCTGCTGGAAAACCTGCACGCCCTGATCACCGGTTCGGTGCAGAGCGGTCTGTTGCCCGCCAATGAAGGCAAGCAGTGGATCAAGCAGATTCGCCAGATGCTGGTGCTGGTACACATCGAGTTTTTCAACACGCTGGGCCAGACAGCCCTGCAGCAGAATCAGCCCGGCCAGGCCCGTCTGGCCTTCGAGCGCGGCGTGCAATATCTGCGCAAGCAACCGGAGCCGGCGGCATACCAGACGCAGCTCAAGCGTTTCGAGGAACAGCTGGCGCGCGCCAACGCCATGGTGCTCAACAGCAATATTCCAGCCGCAGACGAGCCCAGCGAGCTGACCGAGGGCCTGAAGAACCTGGAAGACGACGACTGGAAGAAGAAGAACATCTACGACTGACCCCCCCGCATGGTCCACGCGACCAGCCGATCACCCAGCCTGCAAGGAGCTTTGATGAGCCTGACCGTCTATGGCGCCCCGCTTTCCCCCTTCGTCCGCAAGGTACGTTTGTGTCTGATCGAGAAAGGGCTGGATTACGAACTGGAAGTGGTCATGCCCTTCGCCCAACCCGACTGGTATCGCGAGCTCAACCCGCTGGGCCGGATTCCCGCCTTTCGCGACGGCGATCTCAAGCTGGCGGACTCCAGCGTGATCTGTCAGTACCTTGAAGAACGCTACCCCGAGCACAAACCGCTGTACGGCGAGGATGCGCAGCAACGCGCCAGGGTGCGCTGGCTGGAGAAGTACGCCGACTACGAGCTGGCGCCCCTGTGCACCTTCACGGTGTTTCGCAACCGCGTACTGAAAGCCACCATGGGCCAGCCGTGCGACGAGGAAAAGGTGCAGCAGGCGCTCAAGGACAAGCTGCCCAGCCACTTCGACTATTTCGAGACCACGCTGGGTGATGCGCCCTACTTCCTTGGCGAACAACCGTCCATGGCCGATCTCGCACTGGCCAGCCAGTTGATCAACATGGAGCACGGCGGCGAAACCCTGGATGCCGAACGCTGGCCGAACCTGGTTGCCCACTACCAGCGCATCAAGGCGCGACCCTCGATGCAAGAGATACTGCCGCGAGAGCTGCGCACGCTGGAGAAGATCGGCGTCAAGCGCTGATAGCCAAACGCCGCATATGCGGCCGTCCGCTTGTCGGGCGCGCCGCGCATGTATCAGCCATTAGCGGCCCGCAGCGGCGAGCCTGGCCTCTCTAGCCTTCTTTCTCCAGACGATAAACCACTTCGTCCAGGGCCTTGAGCTCGTGGCGGATGAACTTCCAGTTGCCCGCCAGCACGTCCTCGCGCTGCAGCGTCTTCAGTTGCCAGGCGGCCGCGAAATGCGCCTGCACTTCGTCGTCGCTGACGGCAAACGGCGGTCCGTCCATCTGGCTTTGCAGATAGTCCAGGGTAATCAGCAGGCCGCGGCAGGCACTGGGCAGAATCGCCGTGAGATGCGCTGCATAACGTTCGCGCATCTGCGGCGGCAGCGCGATGAGCGCGGCGCGGTCATAGAGCGCCAGGCAATCGGCGACGTCCTCCGGGCGCAGGGCGAAGAAATCACCGCACCACAGCTCCACGGCGCCGGCGCGATAGACCTGGAAGGCGCCGCGCTGAACGATTTCCGGCTGCAGCCCCTGCTCGGCGAAGAAATCCTGCACCGCCTTTTCCGCCAGTTCCACGCCGAGCACGCGATGGCCCTGCCCGGCCAGCCAGGCCAGGTCCAGACTCTTGCCACACAGCGGCACCAGCACTCGCGCTCCCGCAGGTACATCCAGATTCGGCCAATGCCGCAGCAGGTATGGATTGACCTGATCCAGATGAAAACCAATCTGATCACGCGCCCAGCGCTCCTGCCAGAAACTCTCGTGCACAGGGATACTCCTAATAAGTCGATAAAAAGGCTCAATAATTTATGCTGGAAATCGATAGATTCAGGGGCGAAGATGACAGCATCCTACTTCAGGAGCCAGTGCCATGCTGCCTTCGCTGTTCATCTCACACGGCTCGCCCATGCTCGCGCTGCAGCCCGGTGCCAGCGGCGAAGCGCTCACCAGACTGGCGGCCGACCTGCAGCGCCCCGAAGCCATTCTGATCGTCTCGGCACACTGGGAAAACGAAAGCCTGCTGCTGACCGCTGGCGAGCAGCCGCGAACCTGGCATGACTTCGGCGGCTTCCCGCTCGCTCTGTATGCGCTGCAGTACCCTGCCCCCGGCGCTCCGGCGCTGGCCGGCGAAATCGCTCGGCAGCTGAGCGACGCCGGCCTGCCGGCTGCCCTGGATGCGCAGCGGCCGTTCGACCATGGCGCCTGGGTGCCGCTCTCCTTGATGTATCCCGCAGCCGATATCCCCGTGCTGCAGTTGTCGCTGCCCAGTCGCCTCGGCCCCGAGCTGCAAACGCGCGTGGGGCGCACGCTGGCCGGGCTGCGCGAGCAAGGCGTCCTGTTGATCGGTTCCGGCAGCATCACTCACAACTTGGGCGAGCTGGACTGGCGGGCGGGACCGGAGGTCATCACTCCCTGGGCCCAGGAATTTCGCAACTGGATGGTGGAAAAGCTCGAAACGGACGACGAAGAGGCCCTGCATCATTACCGTCGCCTGGCACCGAGCGCCGTGCGCAACCACCCAAGTGAGGAGCATCTGCTGCCACTGTTCTTCGCACGCGGCGCTGGCGGTGCCTTTTCCGTGGCTCACTCGGGCTTCACCTATGGCTCACTGGGCATGGACATCTATCGCTTCGATTAGCCGCCGCTTTTCACGCTTTCCCAGGCGATCTGCGCCAGCAGCTCGCGGCATTCGCCCAGCTCGCTTTGGGTGCGGCCAGCCAGCCAGTTGCGCGCCAGATCCTGCGTCGGCCCAATCACCACCGAGGCGAAGCAGTCGTCCGGCAACGTCCTGAACAGCCCCTGGCGACGATACTCGGCAAGCGCCGCAAGTATCCGAGCAAAGTGCTCACGGTTGGCCTCACGCAGCGTATCCCCCATCTCGCCCGCTTCGACCCGACTGCGGCTGTGCAGGATAAAACGCGCCCAATCCGGGTTGGTCACCACCCAGTCGATGTAGCTGGTTACCAGCAGTTTGACGCAGGCCTCGGCACTGGCAGCTTCGGCGAACCCGCGCTGCAGCAGATCGGCATACTGCGCGGTACCGGCCAGATAGAGCGCGGCGATGATCCGTTCCTTGTTGCCAAAGTGGTGATACAGACTGCCGATGCTCGCCCCAGAGCGGTCGCGGATCATCTCGATAGTGGTGGCATCGACGCCGTGCTCGGTGAAGCAGGCCAGCGCAGCCTGCAGAATCTCGTCTTTGCGCGATGAACGGGGCATGCCAATCCTCAATGACTAGAATATTTTTCTAGAATAATTTTCTAACACTCGTATACTGCCTCGGCGCGCGCTCTTCTTCAATCGCAGCACCCAGGAGATAGCCCATGAGTCAGATGTTGCAGATGTTTCAGCAGGCAGGCGCTGCCCAGTTCAGCGCGATGATCGGTCAGGTCGCCCCCTACTTCGCCAGCATCGCCCCGCAAATGGTCGAGCTGCGCCCCGGCTACGCCGAGGTCCACTTCGCCAAGCGCCGCGAAGTGCTCAATCATATCGGTACGGTACATGCCATCGCCCTGTGCAACGCCGCCGAACTCGCTGCCGGTAGCATGACCGACGCATCCATTGCGCCCGGCTGCCGCTGGATTCCCAAGGGTATGACGGTGCAATACCTGGCCAAGGCCGATGGCGATATCCGCGCGGTGGCCGATGGCAGCGAGGTGGATTGGAGCCAGACCGGCGACATCATGGTGCCGGTGATGGCCTACGTGGGAGAGAAGCCGGTGTTTCGCGCAGAGATCACCATGTACGTCAGCCAGGCCTGAAACGACGAGGCCCGTCATTGACGGGCCTCTCGCTCAATCCAGCCGCACCAGCACGCGGCCGACCATGCCACCGGACAATATGCGCTCGATGGAGCCCGGCAGTTCCGCCAGTTCCACCTCCTGACACAGCTCGGAGAGATCGAGCTTCCATTGCAGCGACAGCTTGTCCCACATCGAGGCCTTGACCACCAGCGGCAGCTCCACCGAGTCCACGCCCAGGAGGTTGACGCCGCGCAGGATGAAGGGCAACACGCTGGCCTGGAAGGCGACACCGGCGGTAAGGCCGCAGCAGGCCACGCTGCCACCGCGCTGCAGCGACTTGACCACGTTGAACAGAATGTCGCCGCCAACGGTATCCACCGCTGCGGCCCAACGCTCCTTGAGCATCGGACGGTCGACACCCTGCTGCAGCTCTGCGCGGTCGACGATCTCGTCGGCACCCAGCTTACTGAGCCAAACGCCCTGCTCGGCCTTCCCGGTAGCCGCTGCCACCTGATAGCCGAGCTTCTTCAGCAGCACCACGGCGATGCTGCCGACGCCGCCCGTGGCGCCGGTCACCAACACCGTGCCGGCCTCCGGGGTGACACCGGCCTGCTCCAGCTTGTCCACGCACAGGGCGGCGGTGAGGCCGGCGGTGCCGAGGATCATCGCATCGCGCAACGGCAGCCCCTGCGGCCGCTTGATCGCCCAACTCGCCGGCACGCGGATGTACTGGCCGAAGCCGCCGGCGGTGTTCATGCCCAGGTCGTAACCGGTGACGATCACCTCGTCGCCCACGGCGAATTCGGCCACGCTGGAGGCTTCTACCACGCCTGCCGCGTCGATCCCCGGCGTGTGCGGATAGTTCTTGGTTACACCGCGGTTGCCGCTGGCCGACAGGGCATCCTTGTAATTGAGCGAGGAATAACGCACCCGGATCAGCAGATCACCAGCCGGCAGGTCCTCGACCTGCCGCTCCACCACTTCGCACTGGAAGACGTTGTCGGTGATTTCGCTGATCTGCAGGGCCTTGAATTCAGTCATTACCTTCTCCTCTTGTCGTCGTTCGGTAGCGCCGTGCACCTGGGGCCATCTTCAATGCGAAAGGGTCGACGCCGCAAACCCTCGATGGGCTCTTACCAGAACCGCTGCTGATTGAGTCTGCTCAGCCAGGTCAGCACGAAGCGATCCAGAGCCGCGCTGGCAGCCAGGCCGACGCGCTCCTGCAGGCTCTTTTTCTGAGCGAAATGCAGATGAAACAGTTCAGCCTCGACGGCACGCTCGGCCAGATACTGGTCGCTGGTCTTGAGCTCGTCCACCAGCAGGCGCTCCTGAGCGGCCATGCCCAGCCAGACCTCGCCGGTGGCGATTGCGTCTATATCCAGCTGCGGGCGATAGCGGGCGACGAACCCCTTGAACAGATCGTGGGTGGTCTGCAGATCTTCCTGAAACTTCTCTCGGCCCTTCTCGGTGTTTTCGCCGAAGATGGTCAGGGTGCGCTTGTACTCGCCCGCCGTGAGAACTTCGAAGTCGATGTCGTGCTTCTTCAGCAGACGATGGACATTGGGCAGCTGCGCCACCACACCGATGGAGCCGAGGATGGCGAAGGGCGCGGCGAGGATCTTCTGGCCGATACAGGCCATCATGTAGCCGCCGCTGGCCGCTACCTTGTCGACACAAACCGTCAGCGGAATGCCGGCGTCGCGGATGCGTACCAGTTGCGAGGATGCCAGCCCGTAGCTGTGCACCATGCCGCCGCCGCTTTCCAGACGCAGCACCACCTCGTCGTCGGCCTTGGCCAGCGACAGCAGAGCGGTCACTTCGTGGCGCAGGTTGTCGGTAGCAGACGCTTTGATGTCACCATCGAAATCCAGCACGAAGACCCGCGGCTTGCTTGCCGGCGCCTTTTTCTCCAGCTTGGCGGCCTTGGCTTCGGCCTTGCGCGCAACCTTGAGCTGCTCCTTGTGCAGCACGCTCTGCTCGAGACGCTCGCGCAGGTCTCTGTAGAAATCGTTGAGCTTCTGTACCTGCAACTGCCCGCTGCTGCGCCGGCCCTTGCCGCGCGTGGCAGCGAGCGCAACCAGCACCAGGACGATGGCGACCACCAGGGTCAGGGTTTTGGCCAGAAAGCTGGCGTACTCGCTAAGAAACTCCACGGATCCCCCTTGGACAATGCGGCTGCGCCCAGGCGCACAAAGGCTCAAGCATACCGACGCAGGCGGCGGGCGGCCAGGTTTGGCGGCACGAGCGGGCGCCATACGAGCAATTCAAACAAGCGTATGTTTTTTCGTTGACAGCCCCCGAGCTTCCTCATAACCTCGCGGAACTTTCAACGTGCCGAGACCAGTACGGACGTGGGCAGCATTTACCTGATTCGACATGGCCAGGCTTCATTCGGTGCAGACGACTACGATGTCCTGTCTCCCGTCGGTGTGCGCCAGGCCGAAGTACTGGGCGAGCACCTCAGCCAGCTCGGCATCGTCTTCGACCGCTGCGTCAGCGGCAGCCTGCGCCGACAGCAGCATACCGCCAATGCCGCACTGCAGCGCATGAACGACGCCCCGGCGCTGGATATCGACGAAGCCTTCAACGAGTTCGATGCCGACGCGGTGATCCGCACCCTGCTCCCCGATCTGCTGCCGGAAGAACCCGAAGCCCTGCACATCCTGCGTAACGGCGCGCAGAACCGCGCCGAATTCCAGCGCCTGTTCGCCAAGCTGATCCAGCGCTGGGTCTCCGGCGAACACGACAAACCCGGGCTGCAGAGCTGGCAGGCCTATGTCGAGCAGGTCGAGGGCGGCCTGCGGCGCATTCTCGAACAGGCCCAGAGCAAACAGAACATCGCCGTATTCACCTCCGGCGGCACCATCACCGCCCTGCTGCGCCTAGTCACCGGCGTACCGGCGCACAAAGCTTTCGAACTGAATTGGCAAATCGTCAACACCTCGCTCAGCCAGCTGAAGTTTCGTGGCAACGAGGTGAGTCTGGCTTCCTTCAACAGCCATGTGCATTTACAGCTGCTGAAGGCGCCGGAGCTCATTACCTACCGGTGAGTTCCGGCCCACTGCGGCCGCGAGGCTGCGCGAAAAACCTGAAAAGAAGGATAAGACCATGAGCGTTGCTGACATCGTCCAAACCATGCAATCCAAGTTCAACGCCAGCGCCGCTGCCGGCCTGGATCTGGTATTCCAGTTCAACATCGAAGACGGCGAGAACTACGCCCTGATCGTCAAGGACGGCACCTGCGCCGTCGAGCAAGGCGACAACCCGAACGCCAACGTGACCCTGATCATGGACAGCGAAACCCTCAAGGGCATCACCAGCGGTGAAACCGATGGCATGCAGGCCTTCATGGCCGGCAAGCTGCGCGCCGAAGGCGACATGATGCTGGCGATGAAACTGGGCGAGCTGTTCCCGGTTTAAGCCGTCTGGCTGACCTGATGCAGACGAAAACCGGAGTCCCTGGACTCCGGTTTTTTTATGGGCGCCTCGAAGTATCTGGCCTGCGCCGATCTCAGCGCACTATGGCGAGTTCGAAAGCGCCCTCGTCGGCGTGGGCATGGCGCTGCATGCCTGTCTCATCCAGCGCCAGCGGTTGCAGCGGCCGCTTGAAGGGCTTGTTGTCGAGCGTCTGCAGGCTGCGATCCTGATCAGTGGTAATCAGCAGCACGTAGCGCTCGCCACGCTCGGCGCGGACCTGCACCGTGCCTTCGATGAAGGCGTAGCGGTACCAGGTTTCCGGATGCAGTTGGTACACCGCGTCACTGACCAGGCGGGTCGGCCGCTTGGCCTCGTCGAGAAACAGCAGCGACGGGTAGACCACCTGGCGATTGGCGAAACTGCGCACGCGCAGGCCGTAGCTCTGCCGCGAGGCGGGCAGTCTCAGCGCCGCGTAGTAGCTGCGCCCCATGGGGAAATCGAAGCTGGGGGAAAAGCGATCCAGCTCCTCGAAGCGCGGCTCGTCGGCCGACAGGGGCTTGAAATCGCTGTCGCGCAGCTGGCCGCAGCAGCGCGCCACCAGCTCGCCGTAGAGCCCCTCCTCCCGCACTTCGCTACCGGCGAGCAGCGCCTGCATGGCAGCCGTCGGCTGGCCATCGAGCATCGGCAGGGCCGGCTTGCTGCGCTCGAACTCGATCTGCCTGCCCTCGGTGTAACGAACAGCCGTCTGCGTCGCTGCCGTATTGCGCGAGGCCGTCGGCACCAGCGAGTTGTGCATGCGTCCCTGCTCGTCGACCCAGGTGAAATACGGGCTGTCGTCGCCATCACGGACGAAGCCACGCCCCTCCAGCACCTGCGAATCGATGTAATCCCCTGCCCGCTCGCCGCTGGCCAACACCTGATCACGCCCGGATGCCCCGGCAATCTGTGCCCCCGCATAGAAGCTGTTGTGCAGCTGACCGCTGCCATCGACCCAGGTGAAGTAACGGCGCTTGCTTTCCCCCGTGCTCGGCGCGCTGCCGGGCCAGACGCCGGCATCGCCCAGACGGGCCTGATCGCTCAGCTCGGCGCGGCGCTGGGCGAGGCGCTGCTGCTCGGCGAAACGCTCGTCGACGAAGGTGTTGTGCACCCGCCCAAGATCATCGACCCAGGTCAGATAGCGGCTGCCGGCGCCAGCCTGCATCCCGCACAGCAGCAACAGAACGAACAGCAGACTGCGCATCGCCTCAGAACCTCGAGCTGTAGGTCATGGAGAAGATGTAGGCCTTGACCGTGGTTTCGATATTGAGCCCGGCATAGGGGTTGTAGACCAGGTTGTCGAGGCCCTCGCAACTGACGTTGCAGCTGCTGCCGGCAGGAATGCTCTGCCTGGACACGAAATAGTTGAAGCCGACGTCGATGGTGGTGTCCTTGTCCCAGCGATAGCCCAGGCCGAGACCGTAGAGGTCGGCATCGCCGACCGGCGCCAGCACGTCGGCCTTGTTCTTGGGGATGGCCGAGGGGCGGTACTCGTAACCGGCGCGCAGGGCCAGACGATCATTGACGTCGTACTGCACGCCGACGCCCCAGCTCCAGGTATCGCGGTAGCCGCGATCGAGGATGATGCTGCGATCGGTGGCATTGCCTCCACCGAAGGTCTTGGCGATACGCAGCAGATCCAGCTCGCGATCGAACTCGATCTCGAAATTGTTCCAGTCGCTGTAGCCGACCCAGCGCAGGTCCAGGTTGAAC
This sequence comes from Pseudomonas sp. GD04158, assembly GCF_029834875.1. Lineage (NCBI taxonomy): Bacteria > Pseudomonadati > Pseudomonadota > Gammaproteobacteria > Pseudomonadales > Pseudomonadaceae > Pseudomonas > Pseudomonas sp. GD04158. The sequence continues at coordinate 123,311 of NZ_JAODYT010000004.1, forward strand.
TGCCACTTGTCCAAGGGGCGCAGCTTGATGCCGGTGCTGAAGGCATCCGGGTAGGTCAGCTTGAGCGAGGCATTGCCACTTTCCTCGTCGACCCCGTAGGGAAACAGCGGGCTGAGGATCTGACCGAACAGCGAACTCTGCAGCCCGGACCAGAACCCCGCCCAGTCCTTGCTGTAGTCGACCCGGTACTTGCCCTGCAGATTCATCCGCGCCTCGCTCTGGTAGGTAGCGCCCCAGGCGAACCAGTCCGTCGGTTCCCAGAGAATGCCCAGGTTATAGGTCGGCGACAGGCTCTGCTGCAGGTCCAGATCGAGATTGGCCAGCGAGTCGAAGGGGCCGATCTTGCCGCTGCAGACGTTGATGAAGGGTCCCATGATCTCTTCCAGCCCGGGCAGACACAGCGCCTCGTTGAGGATGCGCGTCAGGCCGGTGAGCATGCCGGGGTTGCGAAAATCCTGGTTGAGCGCCACGGCCTGGTGGGAGAAACCGATGGACAGCCCCAGCGACAGCTCGTCGTTGACCTGGTAGGCCAGCGATGGCGAAAAGTAGGTGATGCGCTGCAGCGACACCTGGCGCCCCTGGAAACGCCCGGGGTCGCTGTCCGAATCGCGCGAGTAGCCCAAGGCCATGGGCGCGTAGACGTTGGTGGCGAAGGTGAATTTCGAACCGGGCGGGTTGATCGACAGCCCGGCCAGCGGCGCCACCAGCACCGGCAGCTCGGTCATGCCGCCGACGCCCGGCAGGTACATGGTCGGGGTCAGGGTACGGCTGCTGGAATGCTTGAACGGGTCATCGTCGTAACCCATGAAGCCGTAATCCTCCTTGGCGTCGAACTTGGCGCGGATGTCCATCACCCCGCTGAGCAGCTTGACCGTGGTCTGCCGCCCCTTGAGTTTGCTCAGTGCCGCGGGGTTGTAGTGCACCGCATCGATACCGGTGACATCGGCGGTAACGGCGTTGCCCATGGCCATGGCCTTGGGGTTGCCGATGGTCAGGTTGTTTGCCAGTTGCGCCTGGGCAGGCAGGACGCAGGCCGCGCCCAACCCCACCAGCAGCAGAGCCTGCAGCTTGGCTAGATGAGTCATATCAGGTTCGCTCGCTGCTTACTCGGCCTTGAGACCCTTGATATCCAGGGGCATGGAGATGCCGAGCAGGACGTCGGGCGAATCCTCGGTCATGCCGAAACCGGCATTGACGTTGACGATATTGTTCGGCGAGGTGCGCAGACCGAGGGAGAAGTTCATCACCGCACTGGTCTGCTCCTTGCCCTCCAGGGTGGCGTCGCTGAACTTGAACTTCGGCGCCAGGTTGTGCGCCATCTGCAGGGAAGTGGCCAGCGACACGTCATAGGACAGCGCATAGGCGAAGCCCATGCTCAGCGACAGGCTCGAACCCGGCTCGACCTCTTCCAGCAGGCGTCCACCGCGCACCTGATCGGCATCGCGAATCGGCAGGTTGTAGGTGTATCCAAGCGAGCCGAACAGCACCACCGGATCGATCACGTAGGACAGGTTGGCGCCGACACCCAGGCTGTAATAGCCGTTCCCAGTGGCCAGACCGTTGTCCAGGCTGACGTCGTACGGGCTGTCGCCGGTGGGCAGGCCGAGCGTGGCGAACAGGGTGGTGACCGGACGCCCGCGCGCCGACGACCAGGGCTGCCAGCGAAAACTGGCGGAAATATCGCCGAGGCTGTAGCTGCTCAGGTCGCGTTCGGTGTCGTACTTGGCCAGGAACGGCACGCGCATGCTGAAGGTGAGGTTGTCCCACACCCCGTAGTCGAAGGTGAAGGAATTGGTGAAGGTATGCTGCGCCTCACTTTGGCCGATCACGCTGAATACGTTCTGCCCGGTGCGCACGGTCTGGATCTGCGTATCGCGCAGCAGCGAGTAGTCGAACCCGTAGGTCAGGGTGCGTTCACCCTTCTTGAGCAGGGTGTAACTCTTCTCCGCGGCCTGGAACACCTCTTCCAGCGCCTTGGCGCTGTCAGCGTCGTCGTCCTTCTTGGTCAGCGCCTCACGTGCATCGTCGACCGTAGCCTCGTCGGCAAGTGCCGGCTGCATCATCAGCGCCAGCGCGGCCAGCCATGCGTATCCCCAAACTCCCATGACGCTATCCCCAGGTCGTTATTGTTATGCCGGGTGAATCATTTGCGGCGAATGTATTGAATGTCGCCTCCCGACCCCAACTGGTCGGCCTGATTGCTGGTGAACTTGGCCATCTGCGGAAACTCGCGAAAGGCCAGCAGACTGATGGTGCGGTCATCGATGATGCGCAGGTCGCGGTCGGTGAGCGCCAGGGCATTGGGTGGCTCGTTGCCGCTGGGAAAGATCACGAACAGAACGTTCTGATCCCAGATCTGTTCGAAACGCACGCGGGTGAAACTGATGTTGCCCAGCGCCGGATCGGCGACGAAGACGTGGTCGTTGTAGACATCGCGCACCACCACGAAATGTTTGAAGCCGGCGTACTCGATCGGCACGATGGCCGGGTGTTCGAGCTGGGCGAGATCATCGAACCCGGCGCGAAAGCCCCCGCTCTGATACCCCAGCGCAGTGACGAAGCGCTTCATGTCGAGCAGCGAGAACCCGCGGCGCTCGATGATCTTCTCGGCCTCGCCGAAATGCAGCAGCCCCTCCATCACCTGGCGCTCTTGCAAATTGCGCCCGAGGTAGTAATCCAGCAGCGTGGTCAACGCCGCGGAGCCGCAGCTGTAGTCGTAGGCCTGGCGGATGACGTTGCGAAACTGCAACTGGCTCATCGGCTCGACCATCACCGACTCGCGCAGCGGGCCATTGGGCAACAGCGGCTGGGTGATGTTCACGACACCGGCGGGCTGCGGTTTGATGTCGACAGCCTCGGTGAAACCGTACAAACCGATCAGGCTGCCCACGAGAATTTCGATCATTGGTCAATCCGCAACTGCGTACAACGGAGCAGGAGCCCGGCCGCAGCCGGCGGCAAGGCTCCTGTGGATCAGGTCAGGCGAGGATCAATGACCCCAGACCTTGACGGTGGAGCCGGCCATGTCCAGACCGTTGATGGCCACGCCGCCGATGCTGTTGGCGCCGATCTTCACCGAGTCGACCGAGACGCCACCGTTGATGCCCGGCAGGCCGATTTCCAGCTTGTTGTCCACCACGTCGATGGTCAGCGGATTGCTTTCGCTGATGTTGAAGCCGGTCAGCTTGACGGTGTTCAGGCTCAGGCTGTTGCTGCCGTCGTCGACGCCGGTTGCGGTATCGGTGTAGACGATGGAACCGATGGTGGCATCGAAGTTACCGGCGATGCTGATACCGGCCTGACCGGTCACATCGGCCAGGGCTGCGTCGTCGAGGGACTGCATCTGTGCCTGAGCCATAAACGGAACGGCCATGACGGCGGCGGCGAGAGCGATTTTCTTCAGGGTCATCATTGTTGTTATCTCCACAGTTCGAATGGGGGTTCCCCGGGCTCTGCCGGTGACGTCCTGTCACGAGCAGCCTGATCGGCTCATGCCGACCACCAGACCTGTCACGGCTTCCCTAGTTGCGCCAGGTTTGGATTCGCGAAACGCGCTGCGCTTCGAGATGGCTACAAGCTACTGACCCGCTATCGCACTGCCAGCCCATCCAAGGGATGGAGCGTGGCATCTACCCCTCTACCCCGGTCTTTCTCAGGCCTCGCTCAAAAGGCCGAGACTCTTGCCCTTGAGCACGGCCTGAGTCCGGCTACGCACGCCCAGCTTGGAAAACAGGTTGTGCAGGTGCCACTTGATGGTGGCTTCCGACAAATGCACCGTCTGGGCAATGTCGCGGTTCGACAGCCCCGCCGCCACGAGCCGCAGTATCTCTCTTTCGCGATGGCTAACATCCTGATTTTCCTCGAAACTTTCAGGATCTATGGCCATCCGGCGGCACTGCTCGCGGAGCAGTTCGGCCAGCCCCTGCCAGGCCGCCGCGCGCTTGGGCTCGGCGCTGCACCAGGCGTCCCAGAGCGGCAGCAGCCACAAGGCATCGTCCTGGAACAGACGGCGATAGCCGCACTGCCAGGCCTCTTCGAGGGTGGCACGCAGCAGGGCGAAGGCCTTTTCGCTGTTACCTTTGCGCCAGTACGCCACAGAAAGTAACAGGCTCAGACGCAGGCGCCGGTCGCGCTGGTGCTCGGCGCCCTGCTTGGCCAGGCAGGCTTCCAGGCTGGCCTGGGCCCTGTCCACGCGCCGCTCGCTCAAGGCCAGACGCGCCTGACTCAGCGCCAGTGCGGTATGGGCATCGCCATAGCGTTCGATGGGCAGCGTGGCGAGATGACGCTCCAGTTGCAGATAGATACGCTGGGCCTCGTTGGGCCGGCGCAGCCACAGGAGGAACTGCACCTTGCAGCCCATGCCGATGGCGAACACGCGTTCGTAGCCGGGCCCCTGCAGCCCGGCCAGCCACTCGTCGAGCTCTTCCAGCCCCTGCTCCGCCGCGCCGGCAAAGAAGCGCGCGCGTGCCATCACCAGCTTGCCGCGACTGATCAGCTCCACCGGGGTGGCGACGTCGCGCCAGGTGGTGGCCAGCGGCAGCTCGGCGAGTATCGCGCCATGGCGATCCTGCTCGTAGAGCAGGTCGGCATAGGCCAGGCCCAGCGGGCCGCCGACCCGGCTGCGTCGTCCGAACACCTGCTCCACCCGCGCCCGTGCGGCCTCGGCCAGGGCGCGTCCGCGCTCCAGTTCGCCGTACTCCTTGCAGATCAGCGCCTCGATCAGGCTGGCCATCACATGCAGGTACTCGCTCTCGCACTGGCGGAGGTTTTCCCGCGCCACGGCAATGGCCTTGGCCGCTTCGCCAAACTCGCCGAGCAGGGCGAAGGCCGCGGCCTGCACGCAGGCCAGGCTGGCGCGAAAGACCGGCTGGTTCTGCGGCACCAGGGCCAGCCAGTGACCGGCGACCTTGAGGCAGGCTTCCAGCTTGTCCTGGTACAAGAGCACCAGGGCCTTGAGCACCTGGGCGGCGGCCAGCAGCTCGATCAGGCCGAAGTGCATGCCCTTGCCGCGCCCCTGGGTCAGGCGCGTGCTGACCTCCTCGATCAGCGCCTCGGATTCTGCGAACTTCTGCTCGAAGGCCAGCTGCCAGGCATAGAAGATCTGGAACACCGGCTGCTCGGCGATCACCACCGGCGGTATGTCCTTGAGGATGGCGAGAATGCCGTACACCCGGTTGCCGGCGATCAGGCGCGCGCCCTGACGCTCCAGCAGCTCGGCGGCAAAGCCATAGTCACGTGCTCGCAGGGCATACTTGATCGACTTGTCGGCGAGATCGCGCGCCTCGCACCAGCGCGCGGCTGCGTGCAGCAGATGCGCCGGGTCGCCGCGCTTGGCCAGCCGTCCCTGGAGAAACTCGGCGAACAGATGGTGATAACGGAACCACTCGCCCTGCTCGTCCAGCGGAATGACGAACAGCTGCTCGCTCTGCAGCCGGCGTAGCATGTCACGGCCATCGCGGCGGCCGGTCAGTGCATTGCACAGTTCGGCGTTGAATTCATCGAGCACCGAGGTCTGATCGAGGAACAGCTGCTGCGCCTCGGGCAGACTGGCCACCACATCCTCGGCGAGGTAATCGGCGATATTGCGCTCGGCGCCGGACAGCCCGGCGAGAAAGGCGGCGCGGTCACGCTGCCGCGGCAGCGCCAGCGCCGCCAGGTGCAGCGCGGTGATCCAGCCCTCGGTACGGGCATGCAGCTGATCGAGCTCAGCCTCATCGAGCGCCAGCTGCTTGATGGTGCGCAGGTAGGCGGCGGTTTCCCCGCGAGACAGGCGCAGATCCTCGGCCCTTAGCCAGAACGCCCAGCCGCCGAGCGACGGCGGCTCATCGAGAAACCGCGGCTGATAGCGGGTGCTGACTACCAGACGCACATGCCTGGGCAGGCGCTCGATCAGGTAGCGGGCGCCCTGACCGAGGGACGGATGACGGATGCGGTGAAAGTCATCCAGCATCAGGTAAAGCTCGCCAGGCAGCGCCTTGAGGTCATCGAGGAAGGCGTCGATCACCGCCTCCAGCGGCCAGCTGATCTCACCCTGCAGCAGCGCCGAGGCGCCACTGCCGAAGCCGGGACAGGCCGACTCGATGGCGGCCACCAGATACTGCAGGAATCTCGCCGGTTCGCTGTCGGCCTCGTCGCACGACAACCAGGCAACGCGCGCGCCCTGCTCCTGCAGGCGGCGGCGCAACTGGCTGAGGACGGTGCTCTTGCCGAAGCCGGCCGGCGCGCTGAGGACGATCAGACGCTGCTCGCGTGCGGCCAGCAGCCGCTCGAGCAAGGCCGAACGCTCCAACAGAGGGGCTCCCTCTCCATGAGCCGGGTAGAGTTTGGTGCGCAGCAGGGGCACCGTGGACTGACGAGGCTGATTCTGGCTGGTCATGATTCGAGTAGGCTCAGTTCGCGGGCGCGGCGGATGGCTTGAGTGCGATTACGCACCTTGAGCTTTTCGTAGATGTTGTGCAGGTGCCATTTGACGGTGCCCAGGGCCAGTGACAGCTGCTGGCCGATCTCTTCGTTGGACAGGCCCTTGGCCGCCAGGCAGACCACCTCGCGCTCGCGCTCGGTCAGGCCCTCCTCCAGCACGTCCAGGGCCTGGCGCGACTCCTGCCCCGGCCAGATCACCAGCAGGCTGCGCAGAAAGCCCTGCAGCGCCGGCTGGCGCTCGGCCGATTCGAGTTGCTGCAGCAGTTGGCGGATGGCTTCGCCCTCCTCGATGAACAGGCTGCGCGCTTCCTCCCGCTCGGCGCCGATCAGGCATTGCACCAGCAGGCTCTGTGCGCGCTCCTGATACCCCAGGCGCTGATAACTGAGCGCGGCCAGCAGATCCAGGCGCAGACGGTGCAGACCGTGCCAGTCGTTCTGCAGCTGGCTGCGCAGCTGGGTGATCTCGTGCAGCGCTTCGCTGTAATGGCCGCGCGCCTGCTGCAGGCGGATGCGGGTCAGGCCCAGCACCCAGAGCACCGGGTTGAACTTGCGCTGCTTGTAGTGCGCGGCCAGCTTGGCCCAGTCCACCGACTTCAGGCGCTGCTCGGCTCGCCGGCTGCGGTCGGCCGCCGGCTCCTGCAGGATCAGGGCGATTTCCTCGCCAACCGCCTGCGCGTAGAAGCGCCAGGAGTGGTTGCGCGCCGCCAGGTTCTGCATCAGCACCAGGGTCGCCAGCGCTTCCTTGGGCGTGTCCTGCAGGCGCTGGACGCGGGCCAGACACAACATGGCCTGGGCATAGAGATCGATCGGGTTGATCACGTCCACCGTGGCCAGGGCCCAGCGCAGGCGATCCTGAAGGCCGTCCAGGCGCCCCTGCTGATAGGCGATCAGCGCCTCGGTGATGGTGGGCAGGGCCAGCGCCCGGGATTTCTCGCCGAACCAGGGCATGACCCGCGCGCGCAACTGTTCGAACAGCAGCTGCGCCTGCTTGATCCGCCCCTGCTCCAGGCACAGGAGGATTTCCACGTTGGCCAGCTGCATGTCCAGGTAGCGGCCCTCGAGAAAATGGTTGCGCTGCTGCGCCAGCGCCAGCAGACGGCGCGCCTGCTCGGCCTGACCGAGCATCACGTTGGCCAGCGCGCCGACGGTGAGGATGGCCACCTCGAGAAAGGCCGTGTGCTGGCCGAGCTGCGCCTCGATACGCCGCGCCAGGTTGACGCAGGTATCCAGGTCGTCCTTTTGCAGGGCGATCACCGACTTGATCGCCAGCGTGGCCAGCAGCTTGTCGCTGAGCGGCCCACTGGCGCGCGACTCGCCCCAGCGTTCGAGCAGTTCGTCGAGCATGCGATTGGCTTCGTTCAGCCCCAGCTCGGCGGCACGCGTCCAGACGTCGGCGAGCACCAGCACGGGAAAACGCGCGGCGATGTCGTCCGGCACGTGCTGGCGCCATTTGTAGATGTGATTGAGCTGGCCGCGGTTGATCAGCTCCAGGCCGCAGCCATCGAGCAGCGCGGCGAGCATCTCGGCATCCTCGGCCAGGCTGGCATGCTCGATGGCGAGGTTCTGCATGTGGTGATTGGTGAACCACAGGCTGGCGTTGAAGTGCAGCTGCTTGAAGCGCTCCGGGTCGCGTTCCTTGAGGCGGGTGCGCAGAAACTCGGCGAACAGGTTGTGAAAGCGGTACCACTGCCGCTCACGATCCAGCGGCAGCACAAACAGCTGCATGGCTTCCAGTTCTTCCAGCAGCTGCTGACCGTCCTGGCGCCCGCTCAGGGCATTGGCAAGGTCGCCATTGAGCTGCTGCGCCACCCCCAGCGCCAGGAGTTGCTCCTGGCGTTCGAGCGGCAACTGCTCGAATACCGATCGCAACAGGTAGTCGCCCACTGCCGTCTGGTCGGCGCCCAGTTCCGCCATCCGCTCGGCCGGCTGGGGATGGTGGCGAAGCCACAGACTGGCCAGGTGCACCCCGGCCATCCAGCCTTCGGTGTGCTTGTAGAGGGCACCGAACGCCTCGGGGTTGAGCTGCAAGCCGCTGCGTTCGAGATAGCCGCGCGCCTCGTCCGGGTCCAGGCGCAGCTCCTCGCTGCCCAGTTCCAGCAGCAGCCCCTTGGCACGCAGGGTGGCCAGGCTCAGCGGCGGCTGCGAGCGGCTGCCAATGGCTAGGGTGAAATTTGGAGGGGCCAGCTTGACCAGGCGATTGAGCGCGGCGAGCAGCTCCGCATCCTGGATCAGGTGGAGGTCATCGAGCACCAGCAGCAGAGCCTCCTGGCGCTGCGCCAGGTCCACCAGCAGGCTTTCCATGACCGCTTCGACAGGCACCCGCATGGTGTTGCGCAGATAGCCCAGGGCGTCCTCACCCAGCCCGGGCAAGGCTCGCCCGAGCGCCTCGATCAGTTGCTGGAAGAAACGCACCGGCTCGTCATCGCCGGAGCCGAGCGACAGCCAGGCAACCGCGACGCCGGCCTGGCGACGCGCGTTGGCCAACATGACCAGCGCGGTGGTCTTGCCAAAACCGGCGGGTGCGGAAAACAGCACGAGACGGGCATGCGGGTGAGCCGACAGCGCAGCCTCGACCTGGGGCCTTGCCAGATAATCCGAGGTTGCCTGGGGCGGCGAGAGCTTCGAGCGCAGCAGGCTTCCAGCGGCTGGACCTATTACTTCATCCATGGCCTGGATCCCTTTATAAATTATTGTTTTGGTATGACAGTTCGCCGTCCTGGCACTGCGCCATACTAATCAGCCGAACACGACCGAGTAAACCCGGGCAGAAGCTCTAGGATGAATGTTAGCGGCAGACTACAATCGGCCTTTCAGCCCTTTCGACTGCCGCGCATGCCTAGCTGCTCCCTGCACCCCCTGCCTTATCGCGCCGACCCCGGCGACTACTTCCAGCACATTCGCCAGGCCCCCGGCGCCGTACTGCTGGATGCCGGACGTCCGGGTGCCGAACGGGGACGCTATGACCTTATGAGCGCCTGGCCATTGGCAGAGTTGGCGCCCACTGCCGACGAATCGGCCAACGACTTCCTCGACCGTCTGCGCGGCGCGCTGCAGAGCCTCGGTCAGGCGCAAGCGCCCGAGGGGCACAGCGTGCCATTCGTCGGCGGGCTGATCGGCTACCTCGCCTACGACTTCGGCCGGCGCCTGGAACAGCTGCCCAGCCACAGCCGTGACGACCTGGGATTGGGCGATGCGCGCTTCGGCCTGTACGCCTGGGCGCTGATCAGCGATCACCAGATCGGCAGCAGCGCCCTGCTGTTTCATCCGAGCCTGCCGCAGGCCGAGCGCGAGCGTCTGCTGAAGCTGTTCAGCACGGCGCACGAGGAGGCGCCGCCGCGCTTTCGCCTCACCCGGGCCTTTCATGCCGATCTGGATCAGGCGGCTTACCGCCAGGCCATCGAACGCATCCAGGCCTATATCCTGGCGGGCGACTGCTATCAGGTTAATTTCGCGCAGCGCTTCCAGGCGCCCTGCGAGGGTGATCCCTGGGCGGCCTATCAGGCCCTGCGCGGCGCCTGCCCAACGCCCTTCTCCGGCTTCCAGACGCTGGCCGATGGCGGCGCCATTCTCAGCCTGTCGCCGGAGCGCTTCATCAAGGTCAGCGAAGGCCGCGTCGAGACCCGCCCGATCAAGGGCACCCGCCCTCGCGGCGCGGACGCGACGGATGACCAGGCGCAGGCCGATGAACTGCTGAGCAGCCGCAAGGATCGTGCGGAAAACCTGATGATCGTCGATCTGTTGCGCAACGACCTGGGGCGCAGTTGCCGCGTCGGCTCGGTCAGGGTGCCCGAGCTGTTCGCCCTGGAGAGCTACCCCAACGTGCATCACCTGGTCAGTTGCGTGACCGCCGAACTGGCGCCGGACAAGGACGCGCTGGACCTGATTGCCGGCAGCTTTCCCGGCGGCTCCATCACCGGCGCGCCGAAGATTCGCGCGATGCAGATCATCGACGAACTGGAGCCGACTCGCCGCGGCCTGTACTGCGGCTCACTGCTGTATCTGGACGTCAGGGGTGAGCTGGACAGCTCCATCGCCATCCGCAGCCTGCTGGTCAAGGACGGCGTGGTCAGTTGCTGGGGCGGCGGCGGCATCGTCGCCGATTCCAACTGGCAGGCCGAATACCAGGAGTCGATCACCAAGGTGAAGGTGCTGCTGGAAACGCTGGAGCGTCTGCCGGAACAAACGGGGTAAGCGATCGATACGAAAACGCCGCGAAATCGCGGCGTTTTTCATGCATCGGTCCTACAGGCTCAGCGAGCGATTCGACGCCTTGAGGAATTCCTGCTTGAGATCCTCATAGGTGTGCACTGCGGGGAATTGCGGGAACTCGCGAATGACGTTGTCCGGCGCATGGAACAGGATGCCGGCATGGGCCTCGCTGAGCATGGTGGTGTCGTTGTACGAGTCACCGGCCGCGATCACCCGGTAGTACAGGCTCTTCAGGGCAATTACCGACTGACGCTTGGGGTCCTTCTGGCGCAGCTGGTAACTCACCACGCGGTCGCTTTCGTCGGTGATCAGACGGTGGCACAGCAGGGTCGGGAAACCGAGCTGACGCATCAGCGGCTGGGAGAACTCGTAGAAGGTGTCGGACAGGATCACCACCTGGAAACGCTCGCGCAGCCAGTCGACGAACTCCACGGCGCCTTCCAGCGGCTCGAGGGTGGCGATCACGTCCTGGATGTCCTTGAGCTTCAGGCCATGCTCATCGAGGATGCGCAGACGCTGCTGCATGAGCACGTCGTAGTCGGGAATGTCGCGGGTGGTCGCCTTGAGCGACTCGATACCGGTTTTTTCCGCAAAGGCGATCCAGATCTCCGGGACCAGTACGCCTTCCAGGTCGAGACACGCGATTTCCACAGGACACTCCTCGCTTGAGCCAAAAAGGAGCCGGCACTCTAGCCGCTGGGCTTGGCCCACGCAATCTGCCACCACTTATAACCATATGAAAGGACATCCATATAGCTAGTTATTTAGAGGCATAACCAGGCTTTGCTACCATCGCGTCCTCACGCACACGACCTGGAGTCCTCAGCATGGAACTCGACCTGGACGCGCTCAACGCCGAATACGGCAACCAGCCGGAAAAGCTGGTTCAGTGGGCCATCGGATTGGGCAAACCCGCCATCTGCACCACCAATTTTCGCCCCTTCGAAGCGGTGATCCTGCACATGGTCAGCCAGGTCAAGCCGGATATCCCGGTGGTCTGGATGGACAGCGGCTACAACACCGAAGCCACCTATCGCTTCGCCGACGAGGTGACGCGCAAGCTGAACCTGAATCTGATCACCTACCTGCCCAAGCGCTCGCGCGCGCACCGCGAGGCCATCGACGGCCCGGTACCCGGTCTGGACGATCCGCGCCACGCCGCGTTCACCGAAGAGGTCAAGCTGGAGCCTTTTGCCCGCGCCCTGCGCGAGATGGCACCAGGTGTCTGGTTCACCGCCCTGCGCGCCACCGATACGGCCGTGCGAGCGCAGATGGACCCGATCAGCATCAACCCGGACGGTCTGATCAAGGTCGCACCGCTGCTGCACTGGTCGTCCAAGGACCTGTACCAGTACCTAGTCGCCCACGACCTGCCGAACGAGTTCGATTACTTCGACCCGACCAAGGGCGAGGACAATCGCGAGTGCGGCCTGCACCTGAGCCACTGATCATCGGTGACTGAAACGAAACATGGCGCCCTTGGGCGCCATGTTTCGTTACGGCCTGCGGCCTCAGTGCACGGGCAGGTCGACGCCGCTGAACAGCTCTTCGAGCTCGGACTTGTTGTGGCACTGCACGGCCTTGGCCAGCATGTCGCGGGTCAGGTGCGGGGCGAACTTCTCGATGAAATCGCACATGAAGCCGCGCAGGAAGGTGCCACGGCGGAAGCCGATCTTGGTCACGCTCGGCTCGAACAGCTGGTCGGCGTCGAGCACCACCAGATCCGGGTCCAGCCTGGCGTCCACCGCCATCTTGGCCACGATGCCCACCCCCAGCCCCAGGCGAACGTAGGTCTTGATCACGTCGGCATCGGCCGCGGTGAACACCACCTTGGGCGTCAGACCACGATGGCTGAAGGCCTCGTCGAGCTTCGAGCGGCCGGTGAAACCGAATACGTAGGTGACGATGGGGTGCTCGGCCAGCGCTTCGAGCGTCAGCTTGGGCAATTTGGTCAGCGGATGCCCCTGCGGCACCACCACGCAGCGGTTCCAGCGGTAGCAGGGCATCATGATCAGGTCGTTGAACAGTTCCAGACCTTCGGTGGCAATGGCGAAATCCACGCTGCCGTCAGCCGCCATTTCGGCGATCTGGGTCGGCGTGCCCTGGTGCATGTGCAGGGCGACATCCGGGTATTGCTTGATGAAGGCGCTGATTACCGGCGGCAGCGCGTAGCGCGCCTGGGTGTGGGTGGTGGCGATGGACAGCGTGCCCTTCTTCTCGTTGGAGAACTCCTGAGCGATCTGCTTGATGCTCTCGACCTTGCGCAGAATCTCTCCGGCAGTGGTAATGATCCGCTCTCCGGCGGGTGTGACGCGGGTCAGGTGCTTGCCGCTGCGGGCGAAAACTTCCACGCCCAGCTCGTCCTCGAGCAAGCGAATCTGCTTGCTGATCCCTGGTTGCGAGGTGTACAGGCTCTGAGCGGTAGCCGATACGTTGAGGTCGTGGTGCGCGACTTCCCAGATGTAGCGCAGTTGTTGAAGCTTCATAGATTTCCCTCAAAGCAGTAAGGCAGGCCGGCAGCCGCCAATGCCTTATATAACCATATTATTGGTTTAAGCGCGCATCTATATCTTTTATCCAGGTATATCCCCCTACAGTTCGCCCCGCCCCCGATGCTGCAGCATGGGCACCAGATACACCGGCGCCTCGGACAGCTGCACTACCCGCGCCGCCGTACGCCCCAGCGGTACGGCAAGATCGGCACCGTGGCTGTGACTGCCTACGACCAGTAGATCCACCCCGAGTTTCTTTGCCTCTTCGAGAATCACCGCAGGCGGATCACCCTGCAGCACGCGCACGGCCCGAATCAGTTGCAGATCCTGCTGCCCGTCCCCCAACTCGTCGCGAAAGCCCTCCAGCACACGCTGCTCGATGCTGGCCATGACCGTGCTCAGACCGTTGCGCCGCAACTCTTCCAGCGTCTCTTCATCCAGATAGGTCTGCAGGACCGACTCGGCGAACAGCCCCATCGGCTCGACGGCATGCACCACGTACAGATCGGCCTTGAAGCTGCGCGTCAGCGCCAGTGCATGTTGCAACACATAGGAAGCGTAGAGACCTAGATCGGTGGCATAGAGTATCGAGCGGATCACACGGCCTCCTTGACTGCTGGCGCAGGCCCTTGATTGAGCTTAGCAGCGCATCAGACAAAGCAAGGTCGGCGGCAGTATTTAGGACGAATGGCTATATGCAGATCGATGAACGCGCGCAGGCGTCGGCTGTCTCGCCCGCCGTCCACCGCTGGCGGCAGCGCCTGGCGAGCCCCGCGCAGGCTAAGGCTGCAGTTCGTTGCTGACGCCGTGCGGCACGTGCCCGGTCGCCACCACCTGCCGCGCCTTCTCGCAATGACCGGTCTGGTCGTCGAAGAACACATCGGCGGCGAAGGCTTCGAGCACGGCCGACTTGTCCAGCCCGCCGAGGAAGAAGGACTCGTCCAGGCGAATGTTCCATTCGCGCAAGGTGCGAATCACCCGCTCGTGGGCAGGCGCCGAGCGTGCGGTCACCAGCGCAGTACGGATGGGGCAGTCCTGTTCGGGGAATTCCTGCTGCAGATTGTGCAGCGCCGCCAGGAACGGCTTGAACGGCCCACCGGGCAACGCCTGGCGCGCCGCCTCACGCTCATGACTCTGGAAGGCATGCAGCCCGCCGTTCTGATACACGCGCTCAGAGTCGTCGGAAAACAGCACCGCGTCACCGTCGAAGGCGATGCGCAGCTCGTTGCTGTTGGCCCGACGAGTGCCGCCGGACAGCAGCGTCGCCGCGCCAAAGCCGGCCTTCAGTGCATTGCGCACGTCATCAGCATGGGTGGAAAGAAACAGATGGCAGCCAAATGCCGCCAGGTAAGGATCGGGGCTGCGCCCACCAACGAAGGCCGCGCGGGAAATCCCCAGACCGTAATGCTGGATCGAGTTGAACGCACGCAGGCCGGTATCGGCGCTGTTGCGCGAGACCAGAATCACTTCGACGCGCTGCTCGCTCAGGCGCGTGTTGAGCCCGAGCAGCTTCTCCACCAGAGGAAAGGCGTCGCCCGGCATCAGCACTTCGTCCTCGTGCTCGATCTGGTAACGGCGGTAAGCCTCCACCCCCTCGCTCTCGTAGATCTGATGGCTTTCACTGAGATCGAACAGCGCGCGCGAGGAAATCGCCAGCACCAGCTTGTCAGCCAATCCCTTGCCCATGACTAGGCCTCCTGACGAGCCTGAATGAAACGCAGCGCCTGATACAGCGCACGCACCTTGGGCATCTCGAAGCCCACGGCAGCGGCCGCCGCCAGAGGCGCCGCATAAATGGCGTGCAACTCCGCCGGCCGCCTCTGGGCGAAGTCGTGATACATGCTGGGCAGATAGTCGGGCATGCGCTCGGTGGCTGCCAGCAGCTTGTCGGCGTAGTTGTCCGGCATGCCATGGCCCAGCGCCTGGGCGGCCTGCACCACCTCCAGCATCATGTCGCGGATCAGCGCACGACTGTCGGGGTTGCCCATCAGCTGGCGGGTATCGGCATCGAGCAACACCGACAGGCCGTTGTAAGGAACGTTCCACACCAGCTTCTGCCAGCGCGTCTGCGCCAAATCGGGCATGGCGGCCGAATCCAGGCCGGCGCTGCGGAACATGGCAGCGCCCTCCTCGACCAGCGCCAGACGCTCGTCATCAGCCGCTGGGCCGGAGTGATAGGCCAGATTGATCGCGCCCAGCGCCTGGTGTTCGATCACGCCGGGGCCACTGCGATGGACGCAGATGTAGCAGAGCCCGCCGAGCAGATGCAGCCCCTCCGCCAGCAGCGGGCGCAGCTCATCCTCCACCGCCAGGCCGTTCTGCAGCAGAACGACCTTGGCGCCAGGCGCCGCCGCCCTGGCGATCAGCGGCGCGAGTTCGGCATTGGCGGTGGTCTTGGCGCCAACCAGCAGCCAGTCGCACGCCGGCATGTCCTCGACCCGCTGATAGGCCTGCACCGGCGCCAGCTGCAGAGTGCCGTGCACCTTGCTGTTGAGCTGCAGGCCGCGCTCGGCGGCCGCGGCGTATTCGCTGCGCAGCAGGAAATGCACGTCGAGCCCGGCGCGGGCCAGCAGCAGACCATAGAAGCCGCCGATGGCACCGGTGCCGATGATGCCGACGCGCGGCGCGGGGGATTGAGACATCAGGGAAGCTCCTCAGCCGGGCGAAGCAGCGCCTCGCTCATGGCGGCAACCAGATCGGTTTGGGTAAAGGGCGCATGCAACGCGCCAAAGAACTGACCATCGCGAATCAGAAACAGCGCTGGCAAATGAAATACCTCGTAGCGCGTCACCAGACCGGCATTACGGCCGGCGTCCACCCAGCACAGCCGCGTCACCGGCAGCGGCAAATGCGGCAGGGTCCGGCGTGCCCAGCGGCAGCTGGCACAGCCCGTGCTAGTGAACAGCAGTAGCGACGTACCGGGCAGATCGAGCAGGTGGCGATCCGCATCGAGATCGGTCAGCTCCAATTGCGCCGCTATACTGAAATCAGTGATATCAGTTTGCCTGCATTCGAGGTCGGTGTTCATGCGTAAGTTTCTGCGTCATCCAAGCGACATGCCGGTTGAACTGGTGCTACGCAGGCAGGCCTGCATTCCGCGGCAACGGCTGAACAATATCAGCCTGGGCGGGGTCGCGTGCAACTCGTCGCGCGGTTTTCGCCGAGGCACCTCGGTGGAGTTGCGCATTCCCCTGCTGGGCGAACAGGCCCGCTATCCCGGCGTGGTCGCCTGGTGCCGACGGCAGGAAGAGGATTACCTGGTCGGTATCGCCTTCATCGACGAAGACACCCTGTTCCGCGCGCGCATGGTGGAGCAGGTCTGCCAGATTCAGCACTATCGCCAACAGCTGGAGCAGGAATCGGGCGAATCCATGGCCATCGAGCAATGCGCCCGCGACTGGATCGCCAAGCATGCCGCCGAATTTCCCTATCTGGCCTGATACTCCCAAGCTATCGGCCTTATTGGACTTAACGCCCATTGTCGCGCAGCCCCGTACGCGCTAAGGTTCGGCTCCCCCTGCACCAACTAGCTGTGCACCGCCATAGGGGATCGCTGGCGGCCGGCACCCGTGACCTGACGACTGACCCGATGAATAGCACGATGGCTGATTTACCGATCGACGACCTCAACGTCGCCTCCAACGAAACCCTGATCACCCCCGACCAGCTCAAACGCGAGATTCCTCTGACCGATGCCGCGCTCAAGACCGTGGCCCATGGTCGTCAGGTGGTGCGCGACATTCTCGATGGCAAGGACCATCGTCTGTTCGTAGTGGTCGGCCCCTGCTCGATCCATGACATCAAGGCCGCCCACGAATACGCCGAGCGCCTCAAGGGGCTGGCCGCCGAGCTGTCCGATACCCTGTTCCTGGTCATGCGCGTGTACTTCGAGAAGCCGCGTACCACGGTCGGCTGGAAAGGCCTGATCAACGATCCCTATCTGGACGACTCGTTCAAGATCCAGGACGGCCTGCACATCGGTCGCCAGCTGCTGCGCGATCTGGCGGAGATGGGCCTGCCCACCGCCACCGAAGCGCTCGACCCGATTTCCCCGCAGTACCTGCAGGACCTGATCAGCTGGTCGGCCATCGGCGCTCGTACAACCGAATCCCAGACCCACCGCGAGATGGCTTCCGGCCTGTCCTCGGCCGTCGGCTTCAAGAACGGCACCGACGGAGGCCTGACCGTGGCGATCAACGCCCTGCAGTCGGTTTCCAGCCCGCACCGTTTCCTCGGCATCAACCAGGAAGGCGGCGTTTCCATCGTCACCACCAAGGGCAACGCTTACGGCCACGTGGTACTGCGCGGCGGCAACGGCAAACCCAACTACGACTCGGTCAGCGTCGCCATTTGTGAGCAGGAACTGACAAAAGCCGGCATCCGCCCGAACATCATGGTCGACTGCAGCCATGCCAACTCCAACAAGGACCCGGCCCTGCAGCCGCTGGTGCTGGAGAACGTCGCCAACCAGATTCTGGAAGGCAACAACTCCATCGTCGGTCTGATGGTCGAGAGCCACCTGGGCTGGGGCAACCAGTCGATTCCGAAGAATCTGAGCGACCTCAAGTACGGTGTCTCCATCACCGATGCCTGCATCGACTGGGATACCACCGAGAAGAGCCTGCGCAGCATGCACGCCAAGCTCAAGGACGTGCTGCCCAAGCGTCAGCGCGGCTGATCCAGGCTGCACCAATGAAAACGCCGGGCAATGCCCGGCGTTTTCGTATCCGCGCTCAACTCGTAGGGTGGGCTTCAGCCCACCGTCACGGTCAGCGAGGGCTAACCCCCTGCGTTATGGCGCCTCCTGCTGGTGACGCGAACGACGCTCCATATAGCGCTCGACGTAGGAACAGGACGGAATCACCGTATACCCCTTGCCCTCGGCATAGCGCAGCGCATGTTCGGTCAGTGCCGCCGCGATACCGCGACCGCGCAGCGAGTTGGGTACGAAGGTGCGATAGATGTCCAGGGTCTGCTTGCCTAGATCCATATAGGCCAGATAGGCACGATCACCGCCGACGGTCGTCACGAATTGATGACTGGCCTGATCGTGGTGAATGGACAACCCCTCGCTCATCTTCACTCCTCTAGCCGCGAACCCATCGCGACGCGTCTGTATTTCATACCGGCGCTTCGACCAAAGCGCAAATTCACGCCCGACCAACGGACGCCCAATGCACTCAGCTTAACAGGCGGCAGACCGCCCAGCCACGCGCAATCACAGGCTCAACAGCGCGATGCACAGCAACGCTGCCACCACCGGAATGAGTACGGTGATCACGAAGATGTCCTTGTACGCCTGTTTGTGGGTCAGCCCCATGATCATCAGCATGGCGATCACCGCGCCGCAATGCGGCAGCGAGTCGAGCCCGCCTGCGGTGATGTTGGCGATACGGTGCAGCACCTCCGGCTCCACGCCCATTTCCAGATAGCGCGGTGCCAGGGTCTGCATGAATATCTGCAGCCCGCCCGAGGACGAGCCGACGATACCCGACACCACGCTGACCGAGGCGAACACCGACAGCAGTGGCGGCAGCTCGACTGCCAGTATCCACTGCGCGAACTGGGCGAAGCCGGCGGTCTGTGTCACCACCCCGCCGAAGCCGATCACCGCCGAGGTATTGAGCAGCGGCATGATGGCGTCATCGGCGCCCTGGCCGAGCAAGCCCATGGTGTTGCGCCGTAGCGCCGGGAACATCACCACCGCCACGCCTGTGGCGATGACCAGCGCCAGGCTCGGCCAGAGGATCGGCTGCGCCTGGCTGAACGCCAGCAGCTGGCCCAGCGCCCCCTGCCCCGGCATCACCATGCCGGACAGCGCGATCACGCGGGGCAACAGAATGATCCCCAGCACCACGACGATCGGCACCAGCGCCATGCCCCAATGCGGGCCGCTGCCCGGCGTGCCGGCCAATTGCTCCATGCGCACGTCCTGGGCATTGGCCTCGAAACCCTCCCCACGCTCTCGGGCCAGGCGCCACTCGCGCTGCAGATAGGCCATGCCCAGGCCGATCATCACCAGCGAAGCGAACAGACCGATCCAGGCACCGGCGAACAGATCGGTGCCCAGGGCACTGGCAGCGATCACGTTGTGAATCGAGGGCGAGCCCGGCAACGCGGTCATGGTGAAGGTGCCGGCGCCCAGCGCCGTCGCGGCGCAGAACAGGCGCTTAGGCAGGTTGGCCTCGCGCATCAGGGTGATGCCCAGCGGATACATGGTGAAGATCACCACGAACACCACCACCCCGCCATAGGTCAGCACCGCGCAGACCAGCATCGCCACCCACAGCGTGCGCTGGGTGCCGAGGCCGCGCGTGATCGCCTGGGCAATGCTGCTGGCCGCCTGGCTGGCGGCCATGACCTTGCCAAAGATGGCGCCGCAGAGAAACAGCACGAAGAACTTACCGGCGAATGTGAACGCCCCCAGCGGCCCGAACGGAAAATGCTCCAGAAGCGCCTTGGGCACTGCAACGCCATTGCTCAATGCCACCAGAATCGAACACAGCAGCGCCGCAATGAAAATGTTCACGCCGCGCAGCGCCATGAAGATCAGCAGCGCCAAGCCCAGCAACAGCCCCAGATTACCCAACATTGCCATCCCCCACTCTCGTCTTATTGTTTTGACTTGCGAATCCGGACAGTTATAACAGCTCCTACAGTAGCGTGCGCCGAGAGACCGCCCTCGACTGTTTGTTTTTTATACAAACCAGGCACTTCACACCCAGCCACGGGCATCGAGCAATAAAAAAAAGCGCAACTCTTGCCTTGCCTCCGTTTACTTACTAAAAGTAATAGGTAGTATGTAGGCCGGCTAATTTCCCGCAGTTGGGGAATTGCTTTTTATGGAAAACTCCACCTCAAGGGGAACACGATGAACAACGTTCTGAAATTCTCTGCTCTGGCTCTGGCCGCAGTTCTGGCTACCGGTTGCAGCAGCATGTCCAAAGAAACCGAAGCTCGTCTGACTGCTACCGAAGACGCAGCTGCTCGCGCCCAAGCCCGTGCCGACGAAGCCTACCGCAAGGCTGATGAAGCTCTGGCTGCCGCTCAGAAGGCTCAGCAGACCGCTGACGAAGCCAACGAGCGCGCTCTGCGTATGCTGGAAAAAGCCAGCCGCAAGTAATAGGCGACTCGGCTTCTCGAAAGCCGCCCCAGGTAACTGGGGCGGCTTTTTTATCGCCTGTAGTTAGTTGCCCATCAGTGGCCTAGTTGTCTATCGCGCAATAAAAAGCCCGCCGGCACAAGTGCGGGCGGGCTGTTTACCGGCGGCGAGTTAGAAGGGGTTATCGCTACTCGCTACCACGCTGTCGTTCTGCGAAGCGATCGGCACCGGCATGCCATCTTCCGACGCGACCACCTCACGAACCATTTCCCAATCCAGGCGCAGGCCACTGAGCTCTTCGCGCTTGAGCAGGGCATTGATCACGGCCGTGTGCTTGTCGACTACCGACGGATCGTTTTCGTCGTCCAGTGGCGCATGAGCCTCCAGATAAACCCTGCCGCCGCTGACCCCGAACTTGTACGGCTCGTTGATGATGCGCACCGGCGTACCGACCGGAACCATGGCCGCCAGTTCGAGCACGTTGTGGTTGAGCATGCGGAAGCAACCGTGGCTGACGCGCATGCCGATACCGAACTTCTTGTTCGAGCCATGAATGAGATAACCCGGGAAGGACAGCGTCATCTTGTACGGCCCCAGCGGATTGTCCGGACCCGGCGGTACCACGGTGGGCAGGATGTCGCCTTCGGCCGCATGTTCCTCGCGGATCGACTTGGGCGGATACCAGGCCGGATTCGGCGTCTTCACCGTCACCCGCCCGGTGCCCAGCGGCGAGCCCCAGCCTTCGCGACCGATACCCAGCGGGTAGGTATGCACCACGTTCTGGCCTTTCGGGAAGTAGTACATGCGGTACTCGGCCAGGTTGATAACGATGCCCTCGCGCGGGCCCGGCGGCAGCACGTAACGGGTAGGCAGAACGATCTCGGTGCCCTCGCCCGGCAGCCAGGGATCGACACCCGGGTTGGCCGCGACCATTTCCAGATAACCCAGATCGTTGGCCGTTCCCAGGTCAGCGAAGGTGTCTTCGTACTTGGCCTTGATCACCTGAACCTGGCCGACCACGTCCTCGCCTGGAGGCGGCAGTGGGAGTTCGAGAGCCTGCACCGCAGCACTCGAGCACAGGGCGAGCAGTGTCAGGCAGCGGTTGACCGCAGAGAAGCGCGACAACATCCGGGATGTCCTTGATGAGTTGAATGAAGTTGCGGCGATTGTACACCGCCATCAGCGCGCCGGGCAGACGTCAGCCATCCGCCCAGTTGGAGCACAGGCCCTGCCGCTGTGCCTCGAAGGTCGCCAGACAGGCAGGACACAGGCGCCGATCACGCAACGAGGTCTTGTCCAGCTGGCGCCAGCGCGGCTGTGCTGGCAGCAGTCCACCACACAGGGTGCGGTCGGCATGGCCGCCCAGACGCAGCTGACGGGCAACCAGATGCAGCCGGACTTCGCGGCAGGCGAACAGGTCCAGTTGCTCGTCCGGTTCGATCAACTGATAGGCGTACAGGGACCAGGCGAGACGCGGCATCTGGGGCTCCATGGCAGGCCGGCCACATTAGCCGAAAGGCTGTGGCCGGAAAAGTCTCAGAGCAGCGGTTTCAGGCTTGGCCAGACGTTCTCCAGCAGCTTTTCCTGCGCAGCGAGCGCAGGGTGGATGCCATCGTCCTGCATCATCGCCGGCACACCGCCGACGCCTTCGAGGAAGAACGGCACCAGCGGAACCTGCTTCTGCTCGGCCAGATCGGCGAATACCTGGGCGAAAGCGCTGGTATAGCGGGCACCGTAGTTCGGCGGCAAACGCATGCCGAGCAACAGCACGCGAGCGCCGGCGGCCTGCGACTGCTCGATCATCGACGCAAGATTCTGTTGCAATTGCGCTGGCGGCTGACCACGCAGGCCATCGTTGCCACCCAGCTCGATGATCACGAGCGAGGGTCGGTGCTCTGCAAGCAGCGCAGGCAGCCGCGCGGCGCCGCCTGCACTGGTATCGCCACTGATCGAAGCGTTGACCACCGCATGGTCGAAACCCTGCTCCCTGAGGCGCTTTTCCAGCAGGGCGACCCAGCCCTGGCGGCTATCCAGGCCAAAAGCCGCGCTGATACTATCGCCGACCACAAGCAGGGTGCCTGCAACCGCCCCCTGGGCCCAGAACAGCAGGGCCAAGGCACCACTCAGCCACCATGCACGCATTGGAATCTCCATGACTTCGAGCATTCTCGCTGCGCGGAACCTTAGCAAAGTGGTCACCAGCGCGGAAGGCGAGCTGACCATTCTTCACGACCTCGACCTCAGCCTGGAGAAAGGCGACAGCCTGGCGATAGTCGGCAGCTCCGGTTCAGGCAAATCCACCCTGCTCGGCCTGCTCGCCGGCCTGGACCTGCCCAGCGCCGGAAAGGTGCTGCTGGCCGGCAAGGACATCGGCGAGCTGGATGAGGACCAGCGCGCACGCCTGCGCGCCGAGCATGTCGGCTTCGTCTTCCAGTCCTTCCAGCTGCTCGACAGCCTCAATGCGCTGGAAAACGTCATGCTGCCGCTGGAACTGGAGGGCCGTGCCGACGCCCGCCAGCGTGCCCGCGCTTTGCTCGAGCGGGTTGGCCTGGGGCAGCGCCTGACCCACTACCCACGTCAGCTCTCCGGTGGAGAGCAACAGCGCGTCGCCATCGCCCGCGCCTTCGCCGCCGAGCCGGACGTACTGTTCGCCGACGAGCCCACGGGCAACCTCGACAGTCACACCGGCGAGCGCATCAGCGACCTGCTGTTCGAACTCAATCAGGAGCGCGGCACCACCCTGGTTCTGGTCACCCATGACGAACGCCTGGCGCATCGCTGCCAGCGCCTGATCCGTCTGGAAGGCGGCCATCTGATCGATCGCGTGGAGCCCTGATGAATCGCGTGCCGCTCACCCGCCTGCTGCTGCTCGCCGCCCGCCAACTGCTGCGCGATGCCCGCGCCGGGGAATTGCGCGTGCTGTTCTTCGCCCTGCTGGTGGCGGTGGCCGCCAGCAGCGCCATCGGCTATTTCAGCGCGCGACTGAACGACGCCATGCTGCTGCGCGCCAGTGAGTTCCTCGCGGCCGACCTGCGCCTGAGCGGCAGCACGCAGGCCAAGCCAGAGCAGATCGAGGCCGGCACCCGCCTGGGCCTTGAGCATGCGCAGCTGGTGGAGTTCTCCAGCGTGGTGGCGGCGGACGAGGGTATCCAGCTGGCCAGCGTCAAGGCCGTCAGCGACAGCTACCCGCTGCGCGGCGAGCTGAAAAGCGCAGCTGCGCCCTACGCTGCGGAACAAAGCAGCGTAGGCCCAGGTGCCGGCGAGGCCTGGGCCGAGGCGCGTCTGCTGGTCGCCCTCGATCTGCAGATAGGCGAGGAAATCGAGATCGGCGCCAAACGCCTGCGCCTGACCCGCGTGCTGACCTACGATCCGGACGGTGCCGGTGATTTCTACAGCCTCACACCGCGCGTGCTGATGCATCTCGATGACCTGGCCGCCACCGAGGTGGTCCAGCCCGGCAGCCGCGTGCGCTTTCGCGAACTGTGGCGCGGCGATGCCGACGCGCTGGCAGCCTACCGTCAGGCGGTGGAAGCCAGCCTCGAACCCAACCAGCGCCTGGAAGATGCTCGCGATGGCAATCGCCAGGTTGGCAGCGCGCTGGGACGTGCCGAACGCTACCTGAATCTGGCCAGCCTGGCCGCCGTGCTCCTGGCCGGCGTGGCCGTGGCGTTATCGGCCGCACGCTTCGCCGCTCGCCGTTTCGACGCCAGCGCGCTGCTGCGCTGCCTGGGCCTGTCCCGGCGCGAGGCCCTGACGCTGTTCGGCCTGCAGCTGGCCCTGCTCGGCCTGCTGGCCTGCGTACTGGGTGCGTTGCTCGGTTGGGGCGGCCAGTACGTTCTGTTCCACCTGCTGCGCGGCCTGATTC
>NZ_JAODYT010000040.1:0-42247 GCF_029834875.1 Pseudomonas sp. GD04158
TACCTGATCGGCTATTCCAACGGCGGCGCCCTGGCGCTGCGCTACAGCCTGGCCGCGCTGGAGGACGAGCGCCTGGCCATGCCGCAGCGTCTGGTGCTGATTTCGCCGATGGTCGGGGTCACCCGCTATGCCCGTTATGCCGGCTTGGCAGCCTTGCCGGCAGTGTTGCCGGCGTTCGCCAAATCGGCCTGGATGAACGTGCTGCCGGAATTCAATCCGTTCAAGTACAACTCCTTTCCGGTGCATGCCGCGCGGCAGACCTACGAGCTGACGCATGAGGTGCAGCGCGCCTTCGATGCCGCCGAGGCCGATGGACGTTTGCAGCGGCTGCCGCCGGTGCTGGCCTTCCAGTCGCTGGCCGACAGCACGGTAAGCACGCCGGCAGTGGTGCGCGACCTGTTCGAACGCCTGCCGGCCAACGGCAGCGAACTGGTGGTCTTCGACATCAATCGTTCGCAGGCGGTCAGCTCGCTGCTGCGGGCCGACATGAGCAGCTTGCTGGAACAGTTGCTGCCGCCGGCCGAGCGCGACTACGACCTGACCGTGGTGGGCGTGGCACCCGAACGGGGGCGTGCGGTCGAGGCCCGGCGTACCGCGGCGGGCAGCTTGCAGGCGATCAGCCAGCCTCTGGGCGTGGACTACCCGAGCCAGCTGTTCTCGCTGTCGC
This sequence comes from Pseudomonas sp. GD04158, assembly GCF_029834875.1. Classification (NCBI taxonomy): domain Bacteria; kingdom Pseudomonadati; phylum Pseudomonadota; class Gammaproteobacteria; order Pseudomonadales; family Pseudomonadaceae; genus Pseudomonas; species Pseudomonas sp. GD04158. The sequence goes on from NZ_JAODYT010000040.1 coordinate 668, forward strand.
ACGTAGCACTGCCGTTTCCGCCCAGCGATCCCTTGTACGGCAGCGATCCGGCGCCTGGCGAAGACTACGGCGTGGCGCTGGGCACCCTGGCGCCGCGCGGTGAGCACGGCGTGCTGGTGGTGGGGCTGGGCAGCCTGCAGCGGGTGACGTCCAATCCCTTCTACGACTACCTGCGTGAGCGCATCGACGAAGACCTGTAGGTGGCTCGGTGCGCACGGCGCACCCCACGGTTGCCTTGTGTAGGGTGCGCCGTGCGCACCAGCCTGGTGGGAATTTCAGGTTACAACCGGAAACGCCCCACCAGTCCATCGAGCTGCGTCGAGAGCGCCTGCAGGTCGCTGCTGGCCTGGTTCAGCTGATCGGCGATATGGGTGGTACCGACGGTCAGTTCGTTGATGTCGACGATATTGCGGTTGATGTCCTCGACCACGCTGGACTGCTCCTCGGTGGCGGTGGCGATCTGAATGTTCTGATCGCTGATCTGGCCGATATGGCCGTTGATCTGCTCCAGCGCGGCTGAGGCCTTGCCGACGTACTCCACCACCAGCGCGCTTTGCCGTTGCTCCTTGGCCATGGCCCGCGCATTTCGCCGCAAGGTGGAGCTAGCCCCAGCGAATGGCTGCGTCAGATCGCTCAATAGGCGAAATGGGCGATGGCTTGCCTGACCTTGTCCAGCCCATCTTCCAGTTGCGCCAGGGTGACCGAGCCAAGGGCCAGGCGCAGCGCATGGGGCACCTGCTCCGAAGTGCTGAACGGCTCAGCGGTGGAGACCGCCACCTGCTCGCGCAGCAGGCGCGCCACGACCTGATCGGCGCGCACCTCGGCCGGTAATGGCAGCCAGAGGAAGTAGCCGGCCTCATGGCCGATCGGTTGCAGGCCGGCCAGCACGCGCCGAGCCAGCGCTTGCCGACAGCGGGCGTCCTCGCGCTTCTGCGCTTGCAGGCGTGCCAGTGTGCCGTCTTCGATCCAGGCGCAGACCAGCGCCGTCATGATGCCCGGGGTGTTCCAGGTGCTGGCGCGGATGCTGCGCTCCAGTGCGGCGACCCAGACGGCAGGCGCAGTCAGGTAGCCAACCCGCAAGCCGGTGGCGATGTTCTTCGAGAAGCCCGACACATGCACCGTGCGTTCGGGCGCCAGGGCGGCCAGTGGCGCTGGTGCCGAGCTGGCCAGGAAGGCGTAGGCGGCATCCTCGATGATCAGCAGGTCGTGCTCGCGGGCGATGTCGACCAGGCGCTCGCGCTGTCGCTGATCGAGTACCCAGCCCAGCGGGTTGTGCAGGGTCGGCATGCTGTAGATCGCCCGTACCCGGCGCGTTCTGCACAGTGCTGCCAGGGCAGCGAAATCGGGACCGCTGGCATCGCAAGGTATTGCCAGCAATTCCACGCCGCGCGCGGCGGCGGCCGCCTTGAAGCCGGGGTAGGTGAGGGTGTCGACCGCGACCACGTCACCGGGCTTGAGCAGGGTCTGCAGGGTCAGCGCCAGGCCGTGCTGGGCGCCATTGACGATCAGCACCTGTTGCGCCGTGACCGGGAGTCCCTGATCCGTCAGGTGCCTGGCCAGCAATGCCCGCTCATGGGGGCGCCCGGCATGGGGCTGGTAGCGCAGCAGCGCCTCCAGATCACCGGACAATGCCAGCTGGCGCAGGGCCTGGCGCAGCAGGTCGGCCTGGCCCGGCAACGTGGGGTAGTTGAAGTTGAGGTCGAGCATGCCGCCCTCTGTCGCCGGCTGGTCGATACCGTGGCCAGGCGCCAGGCTGGTCTCGCGCACGAAGGTGCCGCGCCCGGTTTCGCCACTGACCAGGCCCATGGCGTGCAGCTCGGCGTAGACCCGTGATGCGGTGACCAGGGCGATGCCGCGCTGCGCGGCCAGTTCGCGGTGCGTGGGCAGGCGTGTGCCGGGCGCGAGCGCGCCGCAGCGGATGTCGGCGGCCAACTGATCGACCAGTTGCTTGTAGCGCGCACGGGGCATGGGTTGTATCCATGACAATTATTTGATTGTCATGATCATTGCCCCGAAGCTGCGTGGCAACCCGTTTCATCACAGGAGCTGCCATGCACATCGCCATTCTGACCTTCGAGGGGTTCAACGAGCTCGACTCGCTGATCGCCTTCGCCATTCTCAGCCGCATTCGCCGGCCCGACTGGCGCGTCAGCATCGCCAGCCCAGCTGCGCGCGTGACATCCATGAACGGGTTGGTGATCGATAGCCAGATCGACCTGCAGCAGGCCTGCGCGGCCGATGCGGTGATCGTCGGCAGTGGCATGCGCACCCGTGAGGTGGTGGCGGATGCAGCGCTGATGGCGCAGCTGCGCCTCGACCCGGCGCGGCAACTGCTGGCGGCGCAGTGTTCCGGCACGCTGGTGCTGGCCCGGCTCGGCCTGCTCGACGGCGTCGCCGCCTGCACCGATCTGACCAGCAAACCCTGGGTGGAGGCAGCGGGCGTGGCAGTGCTCGATCAGCCACTGTTCGCCCGTGGCAATGTCGCCACGGCAGGCGGCTGCCTGGCGTCGATCTATCTCGCCGCCTGGGTCATTGCCCGTCTGGTCGGCCTCGACGAGGCGCGCCAGGCGCTGCACTACGTGGCGCCAGTGGGTGAGAAGGCGCAGTACCTGGCGGCGGCGATGGCGGCGATCGGTCCTTATCTTCAGGGCCGTACAGAGGCGTGACGGGTTCGTGCATCGCGGCAAGCTGTCGTACCATCGCCGACTGACTCCGCCACGAGCCTTCGCGCATGTTCGAAATCCAGCCCATCGACCCCGCTTTCTATCGCCAGCAGACGCGCCGCAGCACGGCGGTGATTGCCGCCATCTTCGTGGCGCTGGCCATGCTCTGCGCCACGGCGAGCACGCAGGTGTTCGGCACGCCGGGTGGCGACAACTTCAAGTGGAATCTGCTGGGTGTGCTGGCCGGCCTGGCGTTGACCATCGCCCTGGTGCGCCTGCAGCTATGGCCGCGGCCGTTCATGGCGCCGGCCGTCTACGGCTGGCGCCTCAAGCGCAGCCTGATGCGCGTGACCAACGTGATGCATCACGTCAAGGCGGGCGTGGCTCAGGGCGATGAAACGGCGATGAAGCTGCTGCGCTTCTACCACCTGGGGGTGACCCAGATGCATCAGCTCGACGGCAACTCCAGCGAGCTGAGCCAGATGGTGCGCGAGATCGACGCGCACCGCGATGTCATGCAGCAGCAGGGGCTGGAGCTGGAGCAGACGCGTCTCGATCTGCAGTGGCTGGAGCGGGTCAAGGCGTTCAAGGCATAAGCCGTGGGCGGGCGCTGTGGTCTGATCAGCCCGCCCTGCAACTGATCGGGCCGCTCAGGGGCCTGCTTCGCGCGTAGGCAGCCGACTGCTGGCCAGCAGCCCTGCCAGGGCAAGGCTGGCCAGTACCATCAGCAAGGCCTCGGCGCTGAAGGCATCCAGGATCATCGCTGCGCCTATCGGTCCCGCTGCCTGCGCAACGAGCATGGGCCTGGCGAGCAGGCCCATGCGCGCGCCATAACCGGTGGGGCCGAACAGCACCAGCGGCAAGGTCCCGCGCGTGATGGTCAGGATGCCGTTGCCTGCGCCATACAGGGCGATGGCGACGAACGCCAGCCAGGCCTGAGCCGGTACCAGCAGCAGGATGCCAACCAGGCAGAGCAGAACACCCAGGCGCGTGGCCCAGGTTGGGTGAAGGCCCTGACCCCAGGTGAATTCCGCGATGCGCCCGGCAACCTGCGCCGGCCCCATGATCATTCCGATGGCCAGGGCTGAAGCAGTGGCCATGCCGAGCAACTTGAGCATATCCAGCAGATGCACCGACACGGTCGACGCCACCAATGATTGCAGGGTCAGCAGCAGCGCGAGCAGGAGGAATAGCTGGCGGTAGGCGAGCGGTTGGCCGGCTTCTGCGTTCGCCTGCGTGCGGCTGCTGGCTGGGGCAGGGGCGGTTGGAGCCTTCGGCACGAAAAGCAGGTAAATCGGCAGGCCCACTGCCAAATGGGCACCGGCCAGCACGAAGCATGCGTCTCGCCAGCCCAGTTGATGTTCCAGATAGGCGAGCAAGGGCCACCCCAGGGTGCTGGCGAACCCGCCCAGCAGCGTCAGGCCACTGATGGAGGAGCGTGCCGCGCTGCCCAGCAGGCTGCCCAGCGTGGCGAAGGCGGCGTCGTACAGGCCCGCCGCCATGGCCAGACCGATGATGGTCCAGGCCAGGTAGTACACCGGCAGATGCTGGGCCGCGCCCATGAGGGCGAGACCCAGAGCCATGAGAATCGAGCTTGCCGCCAGCGTCGAGCGGCCGCCGTGACGGTCGATCATGCGGCCGACCCGGGGCGAACAGGCTCCGGCAACCAGCAGGCCGAGGGAAAGCCCCATCACCACTCGGGTGATCGACCAGCCCGTTGCCTGCGTAATGGGGCTGGCCAGCACGGCAGGCAGGTAATAGGTCGAACTCCAGGCCAGTATCTGGCCAATCCCCATGGCGCCGACCAGGCGAAAGCGGCTGACCGAAGGCATTGGAGCGGTCTGTGGCATGGTCGCGGCATCCCGTTAGCGGTGGTTCGGCAGGGCGCAAAGCGCAGCAGGGGGAGTGGTGCGCTACGGCAACGCCCGTTCATACCAATGCCGGCTCTTGTTGACCAGGCGCACCAGCCAGAGCATCACCGGCACCTCGATCAGCACGCCGACGACCGTGGCCAGCGCCGCGCCGGAATCGAAACCATAAAGCACGATGGCCACCGCCACGGCCAGCTCGAAGAAGTTGGAGGCGCCAATCATGGTCGACGGGCCTGCCACGTCATGACGTACTTTCAGCGAGCGATTTAGGGCGTAACCCAGGGCTGCGATGAACAGCGTCTGCAGCAGGATCGGCAGGGCGAGGATGCCGATGACCAGCGGTTGCGCGACGATGGCCTGGCCCTGAAAGGAGAACAGCAGTACCAAGGTGCCGAGCAGGGCGAGGATGGAGAAGGGGGCGATCCTGGCCAGGGCCGCCTCGAAGACATGCTTGCCGCGCTTGAGCAACTGCGCGCGCACCGCCTGGGCGATGGCCAGGGGGATGACGATGTACATCACCACCGACAGCAGCAGGGTGTCCCATGGCACCGGGATCGACGACACGCCGAGCAGCAAGGCGACGATGGGGGCGAAGGCGAACACCATCACCAGGTCGTTGAGGGCCACCTGGCTGAGGGTGAAGTTGGCGTTGCCGCCACACAGGTTGCTCCACACGAACACCATCGCCGTACAGGGTGCGGCACCGAGCAGGATCAGCCCGGCCATGTAGCTGTCGAGCTGATCGGCCGGCAGCCAGTCGGCGAACAGGATCTTGATGAACAGCCAGCCGATCAGGGCCATGGAGAAGGGCTTGACCACCCAGTTGACGAACAGGGTGACGCCGATACCGGCTTTCTGCCCGCGCACTTCATGCAGCGAGGCGAAATCGATCTTCATCAGCATGGGGATGATCATCACCCAGATCAGCACGCCGACCGGGATGTTCACCTGCGCCACTTCCAGCGCGCCGACCGCCTGTGCGGCTTGCGGGGCGACGAGACCCAGCGCGGTACCCGCGGCGATGCAGAGAAAGACCCACAGGCTCAGGTAACGCTCGAAGAAGCCCAGGGGCGCGCCCGTGGAACCTGCTGGGGTGTTGTCACACGCATTTGTCATCTTCGCTGTCCATTCTCGTCGTTGGCGAACGGCCTCAGCATATTCGCTTTACTGAATATATGGAAATCAATATATTCGCTCGTGTGCATCTTCGACGGATAACCGCATGAGCCAGAAAAAGCGTGTCCTGTTCCTCTGCGTGGCCAACTCGTCGCGTTCGCAGATGGCCGAGGCGTTGCTGCGCCACACCGACCCGGAACACTTCGAGGCATTCAGCGCAGGCACCGCGCCCACCGAGGTTGACCCGCGCACCCGTCATGCGCTGGAGCACCTCGGAGTATCCACCGAAGGGCTGTTCAGCAAGTCGGTCGAGCAGGTCGCCGGCGAGCCGTTCGACTATGTGATCACCCTGTGCGACAAGTCCGCGCTGGAGTGCCTGGCGCTGCCCGGCACCGGTGAATACATCGCCTGGAACTTCGAGGACCCGGCCACCAGCGCGCAAAAGGATGCCTACCGCAAGACGCTGCACGAGATCCACGAACGGATAAAGATGTTCGTGCTGATCAAGAGCAAGCCGGCCAGTGCCGACCCCGAGGCCATGACCCCCACCGACGTGTTCAAGTGCCTGGCCGACGAGACGCGTACGCGCATCGCCCTGCTGGTTACCCTGGAGCAGGAACTGTGCGTCTGCGAGCTGACCGCGGCGCTGCAGCTGGCGCAACCGAAGATCTCCCGACACCTGGCCCTGCTGCGCAGCTGCGGGCTGCTGGAGGACCGGCGCAACGGCCAATGGGTCTACTACCGCCTGCATCCGCAGTTGCCCGAGTGGGTCAGGGAGGTGCTCAAGCGCACCCTCGACAGCAATGCCGAATGGCTGCGCCCGGACGTGCAGCGTCTGTGGCAGATGCGTGACCGACCGGGGCGCAAGCCGCTCTGCGATTGAGCCATGCGGCACCTCATGGCCAGCGCCAGTGCGCCTCGACCCGCCCCGGGCGTGATGCCGACACTGCCGCCCGTTTAACCCCTTGCAGCGGATGGAAACCATGCACGACGACCTGCCCAACATCGACCGGCAACTACTCGATCTACCGAATTCGGACAAGCTCAGCGTCGAGTCGGCCTCGACCCATGCGCCGCGCATCCTGCTGCTGTACGGCTCCACCCGCGAGAAGTCCTTCAGCCGCCTGCTGACCGAGGAGGCCGCGCGCCTGTTGCAGCGCTTCGGCGCCGAGACGCGCATCTACGACCCGCGCGGCCTGCCGCTGCCGGACGATGCGCCGGACAGCCATGCCAAGGTGCAGGAGCTGCGCGAGCTGATGCAGTGGTCGGAGGGCCAGGTGTGGTGCTCGCCCGAACGCCACGGCGCGATGACTGCCGTGTTCAAGGCGCAGATCGACTGGGTGCCGCTGGCCATGGGCGCGGTCCGCCCGACCCAGGGCAAGACCCTGGCGGTGATGCAGGTCTGCGGCGGCTCGCAGTCGTTCAACGTGGTCAATCAGCTGCGCGTGCTGGGGCGCTGGATGCGCATGTTCACCATCCCCAACCAGTCCTCGGTGCCCAAGGCCTTCATGGAGTTCGACGCGGAGGGCCGGATGAAACCGTCCTCGTTCTACGACCGCCTGGTGGACGTGATGGAGGAACTGGTCAAGTTCACCCTGCTGCTGCGCGACCGCTCCGACTACCTGGTCGATCGCTACTCCGAGCGCAAGGAGTCGGCCGAAGAACTGTCCAAGCGCGTCAATCAGCGCGCCCTCTGAGCGAAGGAACTGCCCGCCATGACTCATCCCTACGATGTACTGCACGTGCCCGGCCTGGCCGGCGCGCTGATTTTCACGCCTTGCCCCGGCACCCGGGAAACCTCGCTGGAACAGGCGCTGCTGGCGCTCAAGCAGGCCGGTGCGGAAGGGCTGATCACCCTGATGCCGCGCAGCGAGCTGGCCGCCAATGGTGCCGAACGTATCGCCCAGCAGTGCCAGGCCCTGGACCTGGCCTGGTATCACCTGCCGGTGGCCGACGAACAGGTGCCGCTGGAGGATTTCGGCGAGGGCTGGCGGGCATCGCGCCAGGCGATTCTCGAACACCTGCGTGGCGGCCGCGCGCTGGCCATCCACTGCAAGGGCGGCTCCGGGCGCACCGGCCTGATCGCCGCACGCATCCTCATCGAGGCCGGCATCGCGCGCAGCCAGGCCATTGCCCTGGTGCAGGCATTGCGACCCAAGGCCATCCAGCATCCCGCGCATCTCAACTGGATCAACCAGTTCGACGCGACCCACTGATAGAGGCATCGACATGAGCATCAAAGTAGGCATCAACGGTTTTGGCCGCATCGGCCGTCTGGCCCTGCGCGCCGCCTGGAACTGGCCCGAGCTGGAGTTCGTGCAGATCAACGACCCGGCTGGCGACGCCGCCACCCATGCGCACCTGCTCAATTTCGACTCGGTGCACGGCCGCTGGCAGCATGAGGCGGGCAGCGAGGGCGATTGCCTGGTGATCGATGGCAAGCGCATCAAGGTGACCGCCAACAAGGCCATCGCCGACACCGACTGGAGCGGCTGCGACCTGGTGCTCGAGGCCAGCGGCAAGATGAAGACGGTCGCCGTGCTGCAGGACTATCTGCAGCAGGGCGTGGGGCGCGTGGTGGTCTGCGCGCCGGTCAAGGAGCAGGGCGCGCTGAACGTGGTGATGGGCGTCAACCAGCACCTGTTCGACCCGGCGCAGCACCGCATCGTCACCGCCGCGTCCTGCACCACCAACTGCCTGGCACCGGTGGTCAAGGTGATCCACGAGGCGTTGGGCATTCGTCACGGCTCGATCACCACCATCCACGACCTGACCAACACCCAGAGCATCCTCGATACGCCGCACAAGGATCTGCGCCGCGCCCGCGCCTCGGGTATGAGCCTGATTCCCACCACCACCGGTTCTGCCACGGCTATTGCCGAGATCTTCCCGGAGCTGCGCGGCAAGCTCAACGGCCATGCCGTGCGCGTGCCGCTGGCCAACGCCTCGCTGACCGACTGCGTGTTCGAGGTCGAGCGTGCCACCACCGCCGAGGAGGTCAACGCGCTGCTCAGGGCGGCCGCCGAAGGGCCGCTGCACGGCATCCTGGGTTATGAAGAGCGCCCGCTGGTGTCCATCGACTACCGCACCGATCCGCGCTCGTCCATCGTCGATGCCCTGTCGACCCTGGTGGTGGCCGGCACCCAGGTGAAGATCTACGCCTGGTACGACAACGAGTGGGGCTATGCCAACCGCGCGGTGGAGCTGGCGCGCCTGGTCGGCCAGGCCGGCTGATTCGTAGGGTACGCCGTGCGCACCAGCCAGCGCAGCGCATGGGAAGGACAGGCTTGTGAGGCGTCCTTCCTGCTGCCTGGGATGAATCATCGGCTTGCCCGCATGCTCGTTAGGAAGCGCCATGGTGCGCGCGGCGCACCCTACGCTTGAGGCCAGCCCTCCGGCCGCTATAACGCCCGATCAGGAAATTACGCCATGCACGCCCTCGCACGACTCTCTCCGGAGATCCGTCAGTACCTCTTGGTAACCGGCAACTACTGGGCCTTTACTCTTACCGACGGCGCCCTGCGCATGCTGGTGGTGCTGCACTTTCACAGCCTCGGCTACACGCCGCTGCAGATTGCCGCGCTGTTTCTGTTCTACGAGATATTCGGCGTGGTCACCAACCTGGTGGGCGGTTACCTGGGCGCGCGGCTGGGGCTCAATCGCACCATGAACATCGGCCTGGGCATGCAGGTGCTGGCGCTGCTGATGCTCACCGTGCCGGCCGCCTGGTTGACGGTGCCCTGGGTCATGGGGGCGCAGGCGCTGTCCGGTATCGCCAAGGATCTGAACAAGATGAGCGCCAAGAGCTCGATCAAGCTCCTGGTGCCGGACACTCAGCAGGGCACGCTGTACAAGTGGGTGGCCATCCTCACCGGCTCGAAGAATGCGCTCAAGGGCGTGGGCTTCTTCCTCGGTGGCGCGCTGCTCGCCGTGCTTGGCTTTACCGGTGCGGTGCTGGCCATGGCCGCCGCGCTGGCGCTGATCTGGCTGGCCAGCCTGGTGCTGCTGAAGAAGGATCTGGGCAAAGCCAAGGCCAAGCCGAAGTTTCGCGACATGCTCTCCAAAAGCCGGGCGATCAACATCCTCTCGGCTGCCCGGCTGTTTCTCTTCGGTGCGCGCGACGTCTGGTTCGTGGTGGCGCTGCCGGTGTACCTGAGCTCCGTATTCGGCTGGGACTTCTGGCTGGTCGGCGGCTTTCTCGCCAGCTGGGTGATCGGTTACGGCATCGTGCAATCGGTTGCCCCGCGTATCACCGGCAAGCGAAGCGGACATGTGCCGGACGGCCGCGCCGCGTTCCTCTGGGCGGCATCGCTGGCGGGGCTGCCGGCGCTGATCGCCCTGGGGCTGGGCGCCGGCTGGTCGGCGCAGGTGGTATTGCTAGGCGGCCTGCTGCTGTTCGGCGTGCTGTTCGCGGTGAATTCCTCGCTGCACAGCTACCTGATCGTCAGCTACGCCAAGGAAGACGGCGTATCGCTGGACGTAGGCTTCTACTACATGTCCAACGCGCTGGGGCGGCTGATCGGCACGCTGCTCTCGGGCTGGGTGTTCCAGGCCTATGGGCTGGCGGCCTGCTTGTGGGTCTCCAGCGCCTTCGTGCTCGCCGCCGCGCTGATCTCCATCGCCTTGCCCAGGCACGGCATGCAGCCGGCGCGCTGACCCGGGCTTTCACGAGATTGACGGCGTGCCAGCGCCGTCGAACTCAGAGCGCTTTGAGCGAAAGCGCTCCGGCGAACCGGCGGCTTCGCCCCTTTACCCAGCGGGCCGCATACAATGGTGGCTCGATTTTCCACGCCACCCGATGGCTGCAGCAGACAAGGGATTCGCCTCCATGGCCTCACTGGATAAACAGAAAAAGCGCGCTCAACGGGCCAAGACCAAGGCCAGGCAGAACCGCATGGGCAAACCCAAGGCCCATGCCGTGCATCCGGTTCTGGCCAACCCGCTGATCGACGAGCCCTTCGACGATGTGGCCATCGACCTCAGCACCTTCGATTTCCAGGACATCGCCGAGAACGGTTTCGACCCGGCGGATTTCGACGATCTGTTCCAGACCATGAAGTTCGCGGAAGGCATCAGTCTGCTGGCGCTGTGCGTGGTGTTCCTGCAGTACCCGGTGCTGGAGCTGGTGGTCTCCGAGGAGTCGGAGGACGCCGCCACCGATTTCATGATGGGCCTGCTGATCGTCTATCGCTCGATCTACCACGATGAGGACGAGGAAGCGGCCGTGGCCTGGGTGGGCAGCGACGCCTTCCAGCAGGCCTACAACGAGGCGTCGGTCATCCTGCAGAAGAAGAACGCCCGCGCTTAGCGTTTTTCCGCCCGACGTGCGCCGGGCGGTTTGCAAGCCTGATGCTGCATGCCCTTGAACGTCTGGGCAGGCTCCCGATCGAACGACATATCCCCTGACATTTCCTGTAGCTGCCGCACCCCGCTTAAAGGTTATTGAAAGGTTGGCGGCTTAGCCTCCGCGCGCGCCTTTCGTGCGATCTACAAGAAAAAAGAGGAGAAATCGGTTTGTTGACTCTGATCGGCCTGCTGACCATTTGCAGCCTGGTGGTGCTGCTGCTCATCGGGCGCATGTCGCCTGTTCTGCCGTTGATCGTGGTGCCGCTGCTCGGCGCCCTGGCCGCGGGTTTCGGCCCGGAGGCGATTTCCGGATTCTTCACCGATGGCATCGGCCGGGTAACCGCGATCGCCACCATGTTCGTCTTCGCCATCACCTTCTTCGGCGTGTTGCAGGACACCGGACTGTTCCGCCCGCTGATCGGCGGCATGGTGCGCCTGACCCGCGGCAACGTCATCGCCGTGACCGTGGCCACGGCCATCATCGGCATGCTGGCGCATCTCGACGGTGCCGGCGCCACCACCTTCCTGCTGACCATTCCTGCGCTGCTGCCGCTGTACAAGCAGCTGCGCATGAGCCCCTACCTGATGCTTCTGCTGCTGGCGCTCGGTGCCGGCATCTTCAACATGTTGCCCTGGGCCGGGCCCTTGGGCCGTGCTTCGGCGGTGACCGGCATCGAAGTCACCGAACTGTGGCGGCCGCTGATCACCATCCAGGGCGTCGGCGTGGTGCTGCTGATCGCCCTGGCGGCGCTGCTGGGGTGGCGCGAGCAGCGCCGTATCGCCGCAGGCAAGGCCGGCGACGAAGGCGTGCTGGTGGAAACCACCAGCGACCTGCACGAGCCGAGCGCCGAGGAGCGCGAGCTGGAGCGTCCGCGTTTGCTCTGGGCCAATGCCGCGTTGTTCCTCGCGGTGCTGGTGTCGCTGTTCTCCGGCGTGCTGCCGGCCGGCTACATCTTCATGATCGGCCTGTGCCTGGCGCTGCTGATCAACTATCCGGGCGGCAAGGCACAGATGCAGCGCATCTCGGCCCATGCACCGGCTGCCTTGAGCATGGGCATGATCATCCTGGCGGCGGGCTCGATGCTCGGCATCTTTACCGGCACCGGCATGCTCACCTCCATCGCCAAGGACCTGGCCGGTGTGCTGCCCGCGCCGCTGGTGGGGCAGATGCATATCGTGCTCGGCCTGTTCGGCCTGCCGATGGAGCTGATGCTGAGCACCGACGCCTACTACTTCGGCCTGCTGCCGGTGACGCTGGAAGTGGTCGGTGGCCAGGGCGTGGAGCCGGCCAGCGTGGTCTATGCGCTGACCATCGGCAACATCATCGGTACCTTCATCAGCCCCTTCTCGCCGGCGCTATGGCTGGCGCTGGGCCTGGCCGGGCTGGACCTGGGTCGGCACATCCGCTACTCGCTGTGGTGGATGTGGGGCTTCTCGCTGGTGCTGTTCGGCGCGGCCTGGGGGCTGGGTTTGTTCTAACCTGCATGCGCGCGAATAAACACGCCGCGCTCCTTTCGAGGGGCGCGGCGTTTTTTATGAGGGAGCACTGCCGGAGAGGGCTGGCCCCGGCCTCGGTTGGGGGTGGGCGTTACTTGGAGCAATTGCCCTTGCTGGCCATCTCCAGTTTCGATACGGCTTGCTTGCCTTCTTGCTCGTTGACCAGTTCCAGATTGGCACCGCCGACGAACACTCCCATTTTGATGTACTGCTTGACGAAGTAATTCTTGCCGCTTTCGGTCTTGACCAGCAGATCGTTCGGAGAGAACTCGGATTCGGTAGAAATCTTGTGTTCGACATCACCCTTGACCTGTTCGTAGAAGAACACGTTGGGTGCTGATTCGCCGATGCATTTATCGTTGAGCCAAATGTCCTTCTTCAGCGCAGTGCCTGCACCCGAGGTGCGGTAGATATAGAGTCCGGCGCTACCGGCCGGTGGCGTGGGGTACTGCTTGGCTGCGGCAGAAGCGTTCTTGTCTTCCATGGGGACCGATGCACAGCCGACGAGCAGCGAGGATGCGAAGGCAGCAAAGGCCAGTTTCTTCAACATGATGACTCCGGAGTCTGTGGAATGAGAACGGCACAGCAGGAAGGCTCGACGGCATGGGTTGTTGGGCGTCGAGATTCCGGTCACGGAAGAGGAGTGGCACGAGGAGAGGGGCTTGCCCGCATGCATCGCTGCGCATGATCGAATTCCGTTTCTTTGATGGCGTATTGCTATGCCGGCCGAGACAATATCCATTTGTTTCGCTTCGGGCAAGGATGCCTTGTCATTTCAGCCGATAGCGCGCCAGGTCGTCCCGGGTCAGCAGCTGCAGGCGGCCAGGCGCCACCTTGTAGATGTCCTCGGCCAGGGAGATATCGACGCCCATGTCGCGAAAGTACTTGGCCGGGCTGAAATGCTCGCGGCCGTGGGCGGCCTGCGCCTGGGCCGAGTCGCCGGCAGGGAAGGGCGGGCGGCGCAGGGCCACGTGGCCGTTGACGGTGCGCTTGGTGCCGGCGGCCAGCAGGTAGATGCAGCTGCCCTGGCAGATGCCACCGGAAGGCACCAGCGCCTCGAAGCCGGTTTCCCGCAGCAGGCGGCCCATGCGAATGGCCTCCGGCGCGCTGCCGCCGATGCTGTCGAGCAGCACGATCTTGCGCTTGTGCTTGCCGGGATGGGCGCGCAGGCCCTGCAGCAACTTTTCGTAGTCGCCGGGCACTATCTCTTCGGAAATCTTCGCCGCCAGCAGGCCGTCGTGAAACTCGACCTCAACCCTGGCCTGGGCATGGAGCGGGGCGAGCAGGGCAGTGCCGATCAGGGCGAAGCGCAGAAGCTGGGCAATCATCGAATGGGTTCATGACGGTGGCTCGGGAGGCAGAAGATACCTGTCGCAGCACCGTCATGCATCCCTCAGTTCCGCACGTTGCGCTGCTGCACCTTCCAGGCCCAGGCGAACAGCGCCAGGCCAGCGATGGCGGTGATGGCGCCGATATAGCCGGTGACGGTCCAGCTCATACCGGCGCTGATGGCCAGGCCGCCGAGCCAGGGACCGAGGGCATTGGCGAGGTTGAACGCGGCGTGGTTGGAGGCGGCCGCCAGCGTCTGCGCGCCGGTGGCGACGTCCATCAGGTGGGTCTGCAATGCGGGGCCGAGGGCGATCATGGTGCCGATGGCGAAGATCGCCGGCAGGATGGTCCAGAGGCTGTGCGCGGCGAAGGGGAAGACCAGCAGCACCAGGGTGCTCCACGCCAGGATCCAGGCCACGGCACGCAGGCGCAGGCGATCGAACAGCCAGCCGCCGGCGCTGTTGCCGACGATGCAGCCGGCACCGAACACGCCCATGGCCAGGGGAATCCAGCCGGGGCCGACCTGGGTGACGTGCAGCAGTGTGGGCGCCATGTAGCTGAACACGCAGAACATGCCGGCGAAACCGATGGCGCCGATGCCCAGGGCCAGCCAGATCGGCGCACGGTTGAAGGCGCGCAGCTCGCCCTTGGGGCTGCTGCGCTGCTCGTTGGGATCGGCCGGCAGGAAGATCGCCACCATGGCGATGGTGGTGATGGCGATGATGCCGACCAGGGCGAAGGCGTAGCGCCAGCTCATGAACTGGCCGAGCCAGGTGGCCAGCGGGTTGCCGATCAGGATGGCCACGGTCAGGCCGGCCAGCACCCGGCTCACCGCCTTGGCGCGTTTGTGCGGCGGCGCCATGGACGCGGCCACCAGCATGGCGATGCCGAAGTAGGCGCCGTGGGGCAGGCCGGCGATGAAGCGGAAGATCAGCAGCGGCTCGTAGCCCGGCGCCAGGGCGCTGGCGAAGTTGCCAAGGGCGAAGCAGCCCATCAGCAGCAGAAGCAGGACGCGCCTGGGCAGGCGTGCGCCGAGCAGGGCGAGGGTCGGTGCGCCGACCACCACGCCCAGGGCGTAGGCGCTGATCACATGGCCGACCTGCGGTTCGCTGACGCCAAGGTCGGCGGCGACGTTGGGCATCAGGCCCATGATGGCGAACTCGCCGGTGCCGATGGCGAAGCCGCCGAGGGCCAGGGCGAGCTGAATGAGGAGAATCGCGCCAGGCGACAGCGAGGTCGCGGCAGTGGCGGCAGGGTTGTTCATCGGGAGGACCTGGCAGGTAAAAGCAAGCGCGCGATTATAATCTCCGAGCGCATTGCCTGGATATTCGCGGCCGCTCTATTTCGGGCTTTGAGACGAATGGTCGGGTGTATTCAGGGCCTTCACGTAGTCGACGAAGGCGCGCAGCGGCGCCGGCACATGGCGCCTGCTGTGGTAGTACAGATAGGGCCCTTCGAAGTGCTGCCACCAGTCATGCAGGATGGGTTGCAGCTGACCGCTGGCGAGGTGCGCGGCGATGTATTCCTCGAAGGTGTAGAGGATGCCGTGGCCTGTGCAGGCCGCGGCGATCAGCAGGTCCTGCGATGAGCTGACCAACCTGCCCTCCGGGGCGATGCGCAAGGTGCGTCCATCCTGCTCGAACTCCCACACACCCAGCTTGCCGCTGGCGAAGCGGTAGCCGAGCAGGCGGTGCTCGCTCAGTTCGCCGGGATGCTGCGGCGTGCCGTGGCGCTGCAGATAGCTGGGCGCGGCAACCGCCATGAAACACTGCCGGCGCGGCCCGATGGGGATGGCGATCATGTCCTTGGCCAGGCTTTCCTCGTAGCGGATGCCGGCGTCGTAACCGGCGCCGATCACGTCGATGAAGGTGTTGTCCATGTTCACCTCCAGCGCGATGCCGGGGTAACGCGCGAGAAAACCGTCCAGCAGCGGCGGCAGGATGTGCCGCGCGATCACGCCCGGTACATGCAGGCGCAGCGAGCCGACCGGATGCTGCGGGTCTTCCTGCAGGTCGTTCAGCGCGGCGTTGATCTCGTCCAGCGCCGGGCGCAGGCGCTCCAGCAGACGCGCACCGATTTCCGTCGGCGTCAGGCCGCGGGTGGTGCGGTTGAGCAGGCGCACGCCCAGTTCCTGTTCCAGGCGGCGTACGCAGTCGCTGAGCGACGAGGCTGAGGTGCCGCGGCGCTGCGCCGCCGCACGAAAACCGCCTGCCTCGACCACGGCGGCGAACAGAGCGATGTCGGAGAGGTTCGGCTGGCGCATGGGCGTCGACTGGGCAATGACGAAGCGTCCGATGATGCGGCGCAGCGCCCGCTTTGCCAATCCTGGGCGCTGTAGCCCGGATGAAATCCGGGAATGCCTACCAACCGCCCCGGATTGCACCTGGGCTACGCAGCTGATCGATGCTGGCAATACCCGGTAACTGTACGCCTGGCCGTATACCGTGTTCGCTCGTGACCGGCTTATCGAACAGTGTTTCTACTCGCACCCTATGTCCTGCGCCGTTGCCTGGTTTGGCGCATCGAGCTAACGGATAGGAGGAAGCTGCAATGAGCAAGAGAAACGAAGCGGGGCTGGGCCATACGCGCCGTGATGCACTGAAGCTGTTCGGCATGGTGGGCGGCAGTCTTGCCTTGCAGGGGGTGCTGGGCGGCATACCGAGGTTCGCCTGGGCCGACACCGCAACGGGCTGGCAGGCGACGGACATGCCGCCTTTGACCGGCAAGCGCATGCTGGTCACCGGCGGCAGCAGCGGCATGGGCTTCGAGGATGCTCTGGCGCTCAGCCGCGCTGGCGCGCAGGTGATCATCGCCGCGCGCAACTCGCAGCGTGGCGCCGAGAGCATCGAACGCATTCGTGCCCAGGTGCCGCAGGCCCAGTTGCGTTTCGAACAGCTGGACCTGGCCGACCTGGCCTCGGTACGCAGCCTGGCTCAGCGCCTGAATGCCGAGGGTGAGGCACTGGACGTGCTGATCAACAATGCCGCGATCATGGCGCCGCCGCAGCGCGGCGTGTCTCGCGACGGTTTCGAGATGCAGCTGGCGACCAACTTCCTCGGCCATTTCGCCCTGACCGGTTTGCTCCTGTCGTCGCTGCGCAAGTCATCCGATCCGCGCGTGGTGACGCTGGCGAGCATCGCCGTCAATCGTGGCCGGATCGATTTCGACGACCTGCAGTCCGAGCGCAGCTACGACCCCTATGCGGCTTACGCCCAGTCGAAGCTGGCCTGTCTGATGATGGCTTTCGAGCTGCAGCGGCGCAGTCTGGCCAACAACTGGGGCGTGCGCAGCATCGCCGCGCATCCTGGCGTGGCCGTCACCGAGCTGGTCGAGCGCGGGCCGGGACTGGACAGCGAGTTCGCCCGCCAGTGGGCGAAGGATCGCGAGGTCTATCACTCGGCGGCGCAGGGCGCGCTGTCGTCACTGTTTGCGGCGACGGCGGCCGAGGCCGAGGGTGGCCGTTACTACGGGCCGACCGGCGAAGAGGAAAAGCGCGGCCCCCTGGGGCTGGCCAAGGTACCGGCTGCTGCGGCGGATGCCGCTGATGCGGCGCGCCTGTGGTCGGTGGCCGAGCGCCTAACGGGCGTGAAGTACGGCTGAATCATCTCGGCGCGCCGTGCAGGCGCGCCCCTTCGAGGAATTTGCCATGTCATCGTTAAGCATGTCGCAGCGCGTGGCCGTGGCCATCAACGCGCAGCGCAACGAGCTGTGGCCGGCGCTGGCCGGTTTCGCCCTGTTCTTCTGCCTGTTCTCGGGCTACTTCATGCTGCGGCCGATCCGCGAGGCCATGGGCATCGTCTCCGGCGTGGAGAACCTGCAGTGGCTGTTCACCGCCACCTTCGTGGTGATGCTGATCGCGGTGCCGCTGTTCGCCTGGCTGAGTTCGCGGGTGCCGCGGCTCCACTTCATCGACTGGGTGTATGGCTTCTTCACCCTGAACCTGGCGTTGTTCGCCCTGTTGTTCTTCGGTGCGGATGAAAGCGTGTGGCTGGCGCGCAGCTTCTACGTGTGGATTTCGGTCTACAACCTGTTCGTCGTCTCGGTGGCCTGGAGCCTGATGGCCGACGTGTTTGACAGCGAGCAGGCCAAGCGCCTGTTTGCCTTCATCGCCGCCGGTGCCAGTGTCGGCGGCCTGGTCGGCCCGGCGCTGAGTGCCTTGCTGGTGAGCACGCTGGGGCAGAGTGGCTTGATCCTGCTGGCCGCGGTGTTGCTGGCCGTAGCGCTGTCGCTGAAACAGGTGTTGATGCGCTGGCGCGAGCAGGGTGGCGCGGGACGGGCAGGCGCGGTGCAGGCGGAGAGCCCGCGGCGCCCGGTACCGGGCAACCCGTTCAGCGGTCTGATGCGCGTGCTGTCTTCGCCCTACCTGTTTGGTATCGCCGGTTTCGTCATCCTGCTGGCCACGGCCAGCACCTTTCTCTACTTCGAGCAGGCTCGCCTGGTGGCCGAGCTGTTTCCGGATCGCGCCGCGCAGGTGCGGGTGTTCGGGGTGATCGACTTCGTGGTGCAGGCCGGCGCGCTGATCGCCCAGCTGTTCATCACCGGGCGCATTGCGCGACGCCTGGGTGTGCGCGTGCTGCTGGCCTGCGTGCCGCTGCTGGTGTGTGTCGGCTTCATCGGCCTGGCCTTGATGCCGACCTTCGCCATGCTGGCAGCGCTGATGATCGTGCGGCGCATCGGTGAATACGCCTTCGTGCGGCCGGGGCGGGAGATGCTCTTCGCGCCGCTGGATGCCGAGAGCAAGTACAAGGCGAAGAACTTCATCGACACCGTGGTCTACCGCGCCGGCGATGCGATGAGTGGCTGGCTCAAGAGCCTGCTGGACATGCTCGCCCAGGGCGCCTGGCTGGTGGCGCTGGTGGGTGCGGCCAGCGCAGCGCTGTGGGGGTTGCTCGGCTGGTATCTGGGCGGGCAGGCCGATCAGCGCGGTGCCGAGCAGCAGGTGGCCAGGGCCAGCCAGGCCTAGCTCGACCCGGCGGGAAGGGCGCTGCGGGAGCCGGCATGCCGACTCCCGTGACACGATCAGCCGCGTGCCGGAATGGTCAGGCCGCGCTGTACCGCCGGGCGGGCGAGGAAGGCGTCGAGCACGCGGCGCACGTTGGCGAAGCGCTCGAACTGCACCAGCTCGGCGGCTTCGTAGAAGCCCACCAGGTTGCGAATCCAGGGGAACACGGCGATGTCGGCGATGCTGTACTCGCCGGCGATCCAGTCGCGGCCCTGCAGGTGCTGGTCGAGCACGCCGAGCAGGCGCGCCGATTCGGCCACGTAACGGTCGCGCGGACGCTTGTCTTCGTACTCGCTGCCGGCGAACTTGTGGAAGAAACCGAGCTGGCCGAACATCGGGCCGACACCGCCCATCTGCCACATCAGCCACTGGATGGTCTGGTAGCGCACCGCAGGCGACTGCGACAGCAACTTGCCGGTCTTTTCCGCGAGGTAGAGCAGAATCGCGCCGGACTCGAACAGCGCCAGCGGCTGTCCCTCGGGGCCATTGGGGTCGAGGATGGCGGGAATCTTGTTGTTGGGGCTCAGGGAGAGAAACTCCGGGCTGAACTGATCGTTGCTGTCGAAGCTGACCAGATGCGCCTCGTAGGGCAGGCCGATTTCCTCCAGCATGATCGAGACCTTGACGCCGTTGGGCGTGGGCAGCGAGTAGAGCTGCAGGTGCTCGGGATGCTGGGCGGGCCATTTGCGGGTGATGTCGAACGAGCTGAGGTCGGTCATGTGGGTTCCATATCGAATGGGCCTGAGAAAGGGCGATCAGAACACGAGCGTTCGCCGCGTGGAAAATCGATCCAGCTGCTATTAGTCATCGACTTGAACGATCCTGCCCGGTTCCCTGCGCGCCAGCGAGTCGGTATGGTGCAGGTTTCCTCCACCCGGCACGGAGCCCATCGGCATGAGCCTGCACGGTACCTACGATCCCCAGAACATCTTCGCTCAGATCATTCGTGGCGAAGCGCCTTGCTACAAGCTGTACGAGGACGACGATGTCTTGGCCTTCCTCGATCTTTTTCCGCAGTCCCACGGCCACAGCCTGGTGATCCCCAAGCGCGCCGCGGCGCGCAACATCCTGGAAATCGACGAAGCCAGCCTGGCCAAGGTCATGGCGGTGGTGCAGAAGCTCACGCGCGCCCTGGTCGACGAGCTGCAGCCGGCGGGTGTACAGGTCGCGCAGTTCAACGGCGCGCCTGCGGGGCAGACGGTCTTCCATATCCACATGCACGTGATCCCGCGCTTTCCCGGCGAGCAGCTGGGCATTCATGCCGCCAACAAGGCCGACCCGGCCGAGCTGGAGGCGCTGCAGGCGCGTCTGGTCAAGCGTCTGCAAGGCTGAAACGACAATGCCCCGGTCGCATGATGCGGCCGGGGCATTGCTCAGCGTGCGGCTCAACCGTTCTGGCTGCTCAGCCCGCCCCATTCCATGAAGCGTACGGCGTGCACTTCGCCCTGGCTGTCACGGTAGACCATGACGCTGGGCACCACGCCGCTCTTGCGGCTGTTGTCGGTGCGCTGCAGGACCTGGTCGATGTCCAGCTGCATGCCGTACTGGTATTCCTGAACTTCCACCTTGGAGTGGGCAGGCGCCTTTTCGCTGGCGAAGGCCAGGGGGGCGAATACGGCGAGAACGGTGGCGTTGAGGGCTGCGAATTTCATCTTGATAATCTCCGATCTGGGGCGCCTGGAAGGTTGGCGCTGGGGTCGAGAGAGATGAAAACATTCGTCGCTTCGCCGTAGAAATCGATGCTTGTGTTACCGAAGATCGCTGTCATCGATACCTTGCCCGAACGCCTGGCTGCACCAATACTCAGGCGGCATTCACCCGCCCATGGAGGGCTTCATGCGTTCGATCCTCATCGCGTTGCCGTTGTTGCTGTTGGCCGGTTGCTCCTCCTTTCGAGGTGATCCGGAGAACATTCGTCCCGTCCCGCAAGAGCGCCTGCTGGCGTTTCAGCAAACCCAGGCCAACGGCGCGCAGATCGTGGTCAATCGCGACTTCGGCATGATGGGCGGCGGCTGCTACGTGGCCATCGAAGTGGATCGCAAGGTCGCCGCGCGTATCGGCGTCGGTGAGGTCGCAACCTTCCAGGTACCGCCTGGCACCCGCGTGGTGGGCATCACCCCGGACCGCATGGACGACACCCTCTGCGGCATGGGCCGCCTGCTGCGCGAAGTGGCGGTGCCGGTGAAGGCCGGGGAAACCCATCACCTGCGTATCGTCAGCCAGAATCGTGGGGGCTTCGACATCCTGCCGGATGGGCGCTGACGGCTGACTTGCGCGGCGCATCAAGCAGTCTCGCAGGCGATGCGGGTAGTATCTGCCGCCTCGAGTCAGGGAGAGCAGTTTTGAACGGATTGCCGATAGCCATAGTGGGAGCCGGAACCGCCGGCCTGGCCGCTGCGATTTTCCTCGCCCGCCAGGGCCATGCGGTGCGCCTGCTGGAGCGCGTCGAACGGCTGCAGCCGGTGGGCGCCGGCATTCTCCTGCAACCCTCCGGTCTGGCCGTGCTGCAACGGCTGGGGCTGCTCGCCGAATGCACTGCCCTGGGCGCGCCGGTCAGCCGCCTGTATGGCACCAGCTGCCAGGGACGGGTGATCCTCGATACCCGTTATCACGACTGGCAGCCGGGCAGTTTCGGCCTGGGCATTCACCGCGGCGTGCTGATGACGGCGCTGCTCAATGCCGCGCAGCGTGCCGGTGTGCAGGTGGAAACCGGCGTCAACGTCAGCCGCTTCGAGCAGGCCAGCAGTCATATCCGCCTGCTGAGTCAGGACCAACCCCTGGGGGATTTCGCCGCATTGATCCTGGCCGATGGCACGCGTTCGGCATTGCGCGCGCAGATGCCGGTACGCCAGTGGTCGCGGCCCTATCCCTGGGGCGCGCTCTGGAGCATGCTGCCGACCGCGGCATCCACCGAGACCGGCGAATTGCGCCAGTGGTACCGCGGCTGCCGGGAAATGTTCGGGCTGATGCCCACCGGCAGTACCCACCAGGCTCGCGACCTGCCTCTGACCAGTCTGTTCTGGAGCCTGCCCTTGAGCGAGCACGAGGCCTGGCGCCAGGCCGGCCTGGATGCCTGGAAAACCCGCGTGCGCCGTCTGGCTGGCGAGGCGGCGGAGGCCTATCTGCAGCGCATCGATGACCCGCAACAGCTGACCCTGGCGGCCTATGCCGATGTGCGCATGCAGCGCTGGCACGCTGGCCGTGTGTTGGCCATCGGCGATTGCGCCCACGCCATGAGCCCGCAACTGGGGCAGGGTGCCAACATGGCCCTGGTGGATGCCGCCGCGCTGGCCGATGCCCTGGGCGAGGCCGCTGACGCCACGCAGCAGACACTGGACTGGAACGCCACCTTCACCCGCTACGGCGATGCCCGCCGCGATCACCTGCGGTACTACCGCCAGGCCAGCCGTTTGTTGACGCCGCTGTTCCAATCCCACAGCAACACCCTGGCGGTGCTACGCGATATCGCCCTGACACTTGCCCGCCACAACCGC
Organism: Pseudomonas sp. GD04158; assembly: GCF_029834875.1. Classification (NCBI taxonomy): domain Bacteria; kingdom Pseudomonadati; phylum Pseudomonadota; class Gammaproteobacteria; order Pseudomonadales; family Pseudomonadaceae; genus Pseudomonas; species Pseudomonas sp. GD04158. The sequence goes on from NZ_JAODYT010000040.1 coordinate 22,986, forward strand.
TTCGGCCGCCAGCATGCGGTCAGCACCCTGGTTGGCGCGCGCAGCGGCTGGTTGTGGCCGGGTGCGCAGCAGCGCGAGCTGCATGCCTGGAAGGGGGAGCGGGAGGCGTGGGAGTAGCCTACCTGCCGCTGTCGCTGGCAAAGCGCTGTTCCAGAGCAGCGACGACTTGAGGTAGCGCATCGATCGGATCGACATCGTTTTGCCCGTAGATGCTGCATGAGGCCATATCGTCCGGGTAGCCGAACTCTGCATAGAGCTCCTGCAACCGTTCGATCTTGTCCTCATCGGCAAGCGAGGCATGTTGCAGATCCGAGAGCATGGCTAGCCGCCATTTCTCCAGAACATGCGACCGTTTTTCCTGAAGATCGATACCCTCTTTCTTGCACAGGGTTGCCAGCACGGCGACTACTTCATCATCGCTCAGGGCATCGCTGCCGGCCAGAACGGAAATATCACTGTCCTGCTGACCGGCAGACAGTAGCCTGAAGGCATGCTCGGAGACGGCGTCCTTGTTTATCCAGCCGTTATTCAAACCGATCGCCAGGGTCGGCCAGTCAACCAGGTTGCGCTTAGCAAGCTCGGGAAAATAATCGTTCATTACTAGATTTGCACCGGTGTTGCTCTATCAGCTGTGAAGAGCGTGCGCAGATATCATTGACCCGTGTTTATGGCGATCAGCGGCTGGTCACTCCAGGCAACCTGGTTTTCAGCAAACAGGCCGTGGAGCGCTGCGGCAAGCCCCTGACTTAGCTCCCCTTGAGGGAGATCACGAACTCCATACTTCTCGATAAGGCTATGGCATCTGTCAGTGGCACTGATATCCCAGAGGTACCAATGTGAGGTTTCCTCGATGTCCGAGCTGAAAGGGTCATGGCGGGCAAGTGATTTTATGTAATCGAGTGCAGCGGATTTTTGCGTTGATGAGTCGTCAGCTTTCAACGCAGGGATATAGAGGAGGTCGCTGGCGAGGAGGCGATAGAGGGTGTCTACGGCTAGCTGCCAACGCAAAGTAGTGCCCTTGCTGCTTGTCAGCCCGCTGGTCATGGCATCCGCGCAATAACTGTCGTAGCAGAACACGCGTAGCCAGTCTTGAACTTTAAGCTCAGGGTGTTCAGCTGTGCTCATTAAGCATTTCCAGTTTTGAGAATTTAAGCTTTAGCGGCTTGCTATTGTTTATCTGAATTCCGCCCTCTTTGAGGTTTTTCAACCATTTCGGCTGCCAGCATGCGGTCAGCAATTTTGGCGGCGCGCAACGGTTGGATATAGGTGGGCGCACTGAAGCGAGAGCCCGAGCGAGCTCATCATCCAATTTGCGTTCTAGAGGGATTGCTTCGTGATAGTGATGAATACTTCGCCGCTATCCGGATCGGCAATATATCGGGCCTCTCCGCATGAGCTTTCATGTCCGGCAAGCAGGGTTCTGTTCCAGCATGCTGCAATAATCTTGGCCAGTTCTGTCGCTTGCTCGGTCGTCAACTCATCGAACAGGCCCGTTATTTCCAAAAGGTTCATCCAGTACTGGGCATGATCAGCATCCTGAGTGGCTGCCATGAGTTCCTGATGGCGTTCACTGTCGAAGAGCTCAAGGATGAACGCCCTGCCGTCGACCACCTTTATCTCGGGCGAGAATAGCCGCGCGTAGCTGATCAGAAAGTCGAAGTGCAAGGGGGTCGTTGCGTAAACAGCTTGCACGTAATCCATTTCGGAGAGCTTCTTATTGCCATTGGCCCGTTGAAAGTCTGCAAGGCTGAAAGGCTTGTGGTCATGCATGGCTAACCTCGTGGGATTTCATCTGGGCGAGCAGGGCGCACTCTGCCCTTGTCGATTATTTCGCGCCCGTCCGGCGTCGTGTTTTTCCCGGCCTCCTTTACGTTGGGGCGGGGTATTCCACCGTGGTCCTGTCCAGATCCACGGTATTGCTTCCAGGTTCCATCACCGTTATGAGTCGTGTATTGGCCGTCCCTGCCCGGTCTCTCAATGATCGAATGCGGCCTTCCTTCAGCTTCGGGTAGTGGCTCGGGAGGCTTGTTCCTGCCCTTCCTCGGGGAGCCTCTAATGTCGGAGCCATCCATAGGGGCAAGCGTGCCCGGTAGCACGTCCCTCGGCCTTTCCACCTCAACCGTTCGTGCCCCAGTCCCGCTACCTCTCGCCCTGCCACCTCGTCTGATCCTTGCCCGTTTCAGCGCCGCGCCCAGGCGTCTGAAGGCATTGCCCAGACGTGCAAGCTTGTCCAGATAGCTTACCGATGCCGCACCACGCGCGGCCAGGCCGATGCCGCCGGTAAAGACGATCAGCAGGGCGGCAAGCACGATTTCGAACAGTGCGCCGCCGCTGAACTCGGCGACCTCCTCGACGTTCTGTGCCTTGGCATAGTCGACGGCGAAGCGGCCGAGCATGGCCTTGCTGGGGCCGTCTTCGTAGTGAAACAGGCCAGTTCGTAGGTTTCGGCCAGTTGCTCACGGGTGATGCTGCTCGGGTCGAAGCCCAGTGCCTCCACCAGCTCCCGATGTTGCTCGGCGCTGAACTGGCGATTGTACGCGGCCAGCCAGGTTTCTCCCTCGCTGGCGCGCGCCTGCCAGGCGCTGCGCAGGGCATTGGAGAAGGTGGTGAAGGGATTGACCAGATCGGAGAATTCCTTGGCGGTCCTGAGCAGACCCCAGGCGCCGAGTAAGAAGCCATTGCCTACGGCCAGTTGTCGATGCAGGTAATTGGAGAGGGCGCTGCGCTGATCCTGAATGGCCTGCAACCGAGCTGCTTCTGCGCGTTCCGCGGCAAGGATTTCATCCAGCGCTGCCTGCAGTTCGGCGCGCGCTGGCGATGTCGCTGTTCACATCGGTATCGGCGAGTAGTTGCGCCTCGTATTCTCTGCCCTGAATGGTCTGAATCAGGCTGCTTCGGGCGTCCAGGCTGCCGCGCACGGGGCTGCCGCCGGCCGGGGTGAGGCTGTAGGGCAGGTTGGCGCCAAGGCATTCGCCGTTGTCCCAGACGAAGCGCAGCCCGACCAGGCAACTGCTGCTCTGGGCGGCGGTGCCTTCCAGCGGGCGCGGTGCTTGTCTGTGGAAGTCGCCGTTGTAGGGCGCCGGCGTCGGTGCGGGGCGTTCGTTGCGATTGTTGGGGACGTAGCCGCTCATCGTCGTGCATCCATGCTGCAGCCAGCGATATGCCGGCAGGGTCGATCGTCAACGGCCGATGCTAACCAAGGACCCATGCGCAAAGTCTTGCGCAGTGGCGGGCCGGCTTTGCTTTTTGTGATACATGCACGCAAAAAATGGCGTGGCGGTTCAGCCGCGCTGCAGCTCGAGCAGCGCTTTCTGGCTGAGGTCCAGCCACTCCTTGTGTAGAACTCGATAGTGCCGGGCGGAGCGGCGGGCGTGGGTGTGGATCTGCTGCAGCAGATCCACGGCCTCGCGCTGGCGTCCCATCCGGCGCAGCAGCAGGGCATAGCGGTAATTGGCCTCGGGGCTGGCGCAGTAGCTGCCGAGGGCGCGGTATTCCTCTTCGGCCTTGAGCTCGTTGCCCTGGCCTTCTAGCGCGCGGGCATACAGCAGGTGGCCGTCGCTGGAGCGGAAGTCGGGGTTGTGGGCGATCAGTTGATCGAGGCTCGCCTGACAGCCGGCAAAATCGCCCAGGGCGAAGCGTGCTCGGGCCAGGCCGAGGAGGATGTCGGGTGCGTCGCTGTGAATTCCGCGCAGGGCGATTTGATAGTGCTTGGCGGCCTCTTCGGCCTGGCCCATGCGCAGCAGCTCATCGGCCAGGTTGACGCGGGTATCGCGTGTGTCGCGGATTTCCAGTTCGTCGCGCAGGGCGCGCAGATGACGCTCGGGGTCGATGCTGTCGTGCAGTCGGTTCAATGCCTTTCGGCCGCGCCGGCTGCCAAGCAGGTCGGGCAGCATGATGCCGAGGAAGTAGATCAGGCAACCGAGACCAGGCAGTGCGATGATCAGGTATAGCCAGTAGCGTTCCTGACCACTGCGCACCACGTGGAGGCCACAGGTGACTTGGCAGGCGATGACCAGCAGGGCGAGCAGGGGCATGGTGCGGTCCAGTCCTTTGGAGTGCAATGGGGCACCTATCAGAGCATGGAGCGCGCGCCCTTGTCAGGTGATGCGTGCACGGCTGTGGCGCACATCACGTGATAGGCTGCGCGGCGGATTCCATGTTCATAAGGATGCGTGCATGCCGTCGTCGCTGGAGATTTTCGCCAACCTCTTCTACCTGGTTTCGGTGCTGCTGGCGGCGCGCAACTCCGTGCATACCTGGGCGGTCGGGCTGGTCGGTTGTGCGCTGTTCGGCTGGCTGTTTTTCAGCGTGCAGCTGTATGCGGACGTGACCTTGCAGGGCTTTTTCATCGCCACCAGTCTGCTGGGCTGGTGGAGCTGGTTGCGTGGACGCGACGGTGACCCCATGCCGATCAGCCGTACGGCCTGGCGGGGGCTGGCCCTGGCGCTTGGTTTGGCGGTGCTGGTGGCGCTGGCCTACGGGGCCTTGCTGCTTCATTTCACCGACGCCTACGCGCCCTTTATCGATTCCCTGGTGCTGACCTTCAGCGTGCTGGCGCAATTGCTGCTGATGCGCCGCAAGCTGGAGACCTGGTACGGCTGGCTACTGGTCAACACCCTGGCAGTGCCATTGTTCGCCTCGCGTGAGCTGTACCTGACCGCCTTCATCTACCTGCTGTTCTGGTGCAATGCCTGGTACGGCCTGTATCGCTGGCGCCGTGAACTGAACGCGCAGGCGGCCTGAGATGAGCAAGCGATTCGCCCGTGGGCTGGTGGTGGGCAAGTTCGCGCCGCTGCATCTGGGGCACGAATGGCTGATCCGCCAGGCGCAGGCGCAGTGCGAGCAGCTGTTTCTGCTCAGCTGGGCGCGGCCGGAGCTGCCGGGCTGCGAACCCGAGCGACGTGCAGCCTGGTTGCGGCTGCGTTTTCCCGAACTGGCCAGTTGGGTGGTCACGCCTGAATGGGTCGAGCAGCGGCGCGCTCAGGGCCTGCAGTTACCGGACCTACCTGATGAGCAGGAGCCCGACGCCGTACAGCGCCAGTTCGTCGCCGCGTTCTGCCTGGCCGAGTTGGGCCAGCCGGTGGATGCAGTCTTTACCAGCGAGGCCTATGGCGATGGTTTCGCTGCGCATTTGGCGCGCTGTTTCGGGCGGCCGGTGCAGCATGTCGAGATCGACCGCGCGCGCATTCAGGTGCCGGTGTCCGGTACGCGACTGCGCGCCGACATCCACGGCCTGCGCCAGTATCTGGCACCGCAGGTCTACGGCGATTTCGTCGAGCGCATCGCTCTGCTTGGTGGTGAGTCCACTGGCAAGAGCAGCCTCGCCCTGGCGTTGGCCGAGACGCTGGGGACGCGGCATGCCGCCGAATATGGCCGAGAACTGTGGGAAGAGCAGGGCGGTGTGCTGGCCTATGAGGATCTGCTGCGCATCGGCCGCACCCAGGTCAACCGGGAGCAGAGCCTGGCCGGGCAGTGCCGGCGTTATCTGGTATGCGACACCACGCCGCTGACCACGCTGTTCTACTGCCGCGAGCTGTTCGGCCGTGCCGAGCCCGAGCTGGAGCGCCTGGCCGAGCGGCATTACCAGCATCTGTTCCTGTGCGCCGACGACTTTCCCTTCGTGCAGGACGGTACGCGGCGCGACGAGACGTTCCGCCGTCGGCAGAACCAGTGGTACGAACAGGAGCTGCAGCGGCGCGGATGGCCTTTCACGCGCCTGACGGGGTCGCCGATGCAGCGCCTCGAACAGGTGCTGCGGCACCTGGGCAGGAGCCCGGCGAGCTAGTCCCGTGTTTCAGCGATAACGGGAGAGAATGGCGTCGAGCTCGCCATCCTCCTTCATCTGTACCAGGGCTCGCAGCAGCGCCTGGGTGGGCACGTCCGGCGCATCGCGCACGAGGCAGGAAAGCGCATCGGCGCTGAGCTCGGCCAGTGCACGCAGGCGTTTTTCCTCCGGCAGGTCGCGGTTGAACCAGGCCAGGGTCAGCTCGTTGCTGACCGCGTAGCGATAGCGCCCGGCCTCCAGCTTCTCCAGTACCAGCTCCTGCGTGCGGGCATCTTCGCGCTGCACCTGGCCGCTGGCGAACAGGGCGTCCAGGTGCGGGTAGCTGAACCCCAGCACGGTACCCAGGCGCTCGCCGGGCAGCTGCGCCAGGCTGATGTCGGCTTCGTCGTGGCGCCCGACGATCAGGTCGCGCTGCACCATGAACGGCTGGCTCCAGGTGTACTGATGGTGCGGTTCGCTGAGCCAGCTCGGGTTGACGTAGCAGCGCACGTCGATTTCGCCCCTGGCCAGCAGACGCTGTACGCGCAGGCGCGGCATCACCAGCAGTTCGGCGCGGCGGCCGACCTTTTCCGCCAGACGCGTCTGCAGGTCGTAGAGAATGCCGGACGTGGCGCGGCCATCTTCGATGCGGATCATCGGCATGGCCCAGCCCTCGGTTACCGAGAAGCGCAGCGGGCGTTGTTCCTGCGCGGTGGCCGCCAGGCTGAGCAAGCACAGTACCGCGAACGGCAGCAGGCGCATGCGCATCAGGCCGGCGCCGGCTCGAAACTGTCGGCGCGGGCCATGCGCCACATGCGCTCGTAGAACTCGCCCTCGATCTGGCCGCCGAGCAGTTCGCCCGGTGCGAGGAACACGTGCTGCTGGGCGAACAGCTTGATCTCGGTGGCCGACAGGCGCTGCACCAGGTGCTTGGCATCGATCTGCGAGGGGTGGTCCAAGCCGGCAGCGGCGAGCATCTCGGCCAGCGCCTTGAGTGTGTTGCGGTGGAAGTTGTAGACGCGCTGGGCCTTGTCCTCGACCACCAGAGCGCGCTGGCGCAATGGGTCCTGTGTCGCCACGCCGGTGGGGCACTTGTTGGTGTGGCAGCTTTGGCTCTGGATGCAGCCGATGGCGAACATGAAGCCGCGTGCCGAGTTGGCCCAGTCGGCGCCGATGGCCAGCACGCGGGCGATGTCGAAGGCGCTGACGATCTTGCCGCTGGCGCCGAGCTTGATCTTGTCGCGCAGGTTGCTGCCGACCAGGGTGTTGTGCACGAACAGCAAACCTTCGCGCAGCGGCACGCCGAGGTGATCGGTGAATTCCAGCGGCGCTGCACCGGTGCCGCCCTCCTTGCCGTCGACGACGATGAAGTCGGGCAGGATGCCGGTCTCCAGCATGGCCTTGACGATGCCCATGAACTCCCAGGGATGGCCCAGGCAGAACTTGAAGCCCACCGGCTTGCCGCCGGACAGCTCGCGCAGCTGGGCGATGAACTGCAGCAGCTCGATGGGAGTGGAGAAGGCGCTATGGCGCGAGGGCGAGATGCAATCCTCACCCATGGGCACGCCACGGGTGCTGGCGATTTCCTCGGTGACCTTGTGCCTGGGCAGGATGCCGCCATGGCCCGGTTTGGCACCCTGGCTGAGCTTGATCTCGATCATCTTCACTTGCGGGCTGGCCGCCTGGCCGGCGAAGCGCTCGGGGTCGAAGCGGCCGTCCGAGGCGCGGCAGCCGAAATAGCCGCTGCCCAGTTCCCACACCAGATCGCCGCCGTGCTCGCGGTGGTAGGGGCTGATGCTGCCCTCGCCGGTGTCGTGATAGAACTCGCCTAGCTTGGCGCCCTGGTTCAGGGCGCGGATGGCGTTGGCGCTGAGCGAGCCGAAGCTCATCGCCGAAATGTTGAACAGCGATGCCGAGTACGGCTGGCTGCACTGCGGCCCGCCGATCTCCACGCGAAAGCTGCACGGGTCGCTCAGCGGCGCCGGACGCATGGAGTGGCTGATGAATTCGAAGCCGTTCTGGTACACGTCGCTGAGGGTGCCGAAGGGCTTGTCGGCGCCCTCGTTCTTGGCGCGGGCGTAGACCAGCGAGCGCTGGGCGCGGGAGAAGGGCAGCTGCTCGGCGTCGCCTTCGAGCAGATACTGGCGAATCTCCGGGCGGATGCCTTCGACCAGGTAACGGATATTGCCCAGGATCGGGTAGTTGCGCCTGACCGCCTGACGTTTCTGCAGCAGGTCGCCGATACCGATCAGGCTGAGCGCGCCAGTGAGCAAGGCGAACGGCCACAGCCATTGATGATGGAGAAAGGGCAGGCTGACCAGGGTGAACAGCACACAGAAGACGAAGAACGCGTAGCGGCTGAGTAGCGAGAGGTTCATACGGGCTCCTGAATGCGGATCAGAATAGCACTTTAGACCAAACGGCTATATGTGGTCAGGTTATGTCCAGTCAGACACTATTAAGGGCTGAGGACGAACCGCTGCGCCCTGTGGCACACTCAGTGGCCCGGAGCCAACCATCGTAAGAGCTTGGCCCAAGTCCCCCGATTTTCGGCCTGCGCGATTGTCGCCGGCCTACTGCCTGAGGCCGCCAGCGGCCAAGAAGAGGAATGAGCGTGCATAACGTCGTGATCAGTGGTACCGGCCTCTACACTCCGGCCAACAGCATTTCCAACGACGAGCTGGTGGCGTCCTTCAATGCCTACGTGCAGCAGTTCAACGCCGACAACGCCGAGGCCATCGCCCGCGGCGAGGTCGAGGCGCTGAGCGAATCCAGCACGGGCTTCATCGAAAAGGCGTCGGGCATCAAGAGCCGCTTCGTCATCGACAAGGACGGCATTCTCGACCCGCAGCGCATGGTGCCGCGTATCCCCGAGCGTTCCAACGACGAGTGGGGCATCCTCTGTGAAATGGCCGTGGGCGCCGCCAAGGAAGCGCTGCAGCGCGCCGGCAAGACCGTCGCCGACATCGATGGGGTGATCGTCGCCTGCTCGAACCTGCAGCGCGCCTATCCGGCGGTGGCCATCGAAGTGCAGGCCGCACTGGGCATCGACGGCTGGGGCTACGACATGAACGTGGCCTGCTCCTCGGCCACCTTCGGCATCCAGGCCGCGGCCAACGCCATCGCCACCGGGCAGGCCCGCGCCATCCTCATGGTCAACCCGGAAATCTGCACCGGCCACCTCAACTTCCGCGACCGCGACAGCCACTTCATCTTCGGCGACGCCGCCACCGCAGTGATCATCGAGCGTGCCGACCTGGCTAGCTCCAAGCACCAGTTCGACGTGGTCGGCACCAAGCTGCTGACCCAGTTCTCCAACAACATCCGCAACAACTTCGGCTTCCTCAACCGCGCCGCGGAAGAGGGCATTGGCGCGCGCGACAAGCTGTTCGTGCAGGAAGGCCGCAAGGTGTTCAAGGACGTCTGCCCGATGGTCGCCGAGCTGATCGCCGCGCACCTGGCGGAAAACCAGCTCAACGTGGCAGATGTGAAGCGCTTCTGGCTGCACCAGGCCAACCTCAACATGAACCTGCTGATCGCCCGCAAACTGCTCGGTCGCGACGCCGAGCCGCACGAGGCGCCGGTGATTCTCGACACCTACGCCAACACCAGTTCGGCCGGCTCGGTGATCGCCCTGCACAAGCATCAGGACGACCTGCCCGCCGGCAGCCTGGGTGTTCTAAGCTCCTTCGGTGCCGGTTATTCCATCGGCAGTGTAATTTTGCGCAAGCGTTGAACTCTCTGTAGGAATGCCTGACGTGCACGGGGCGTTCGGCTTCGTGCGCAGGCCTGACCTACGGGAGTTCCATGTCCGATTCCGATCTCTTGGGGCGCCTGCTCGCCGGCGAGCAGAAGGCCTATCGCGAGCTGGTGGCTCGCTATCAGGGTGCGATGCGGGCGGTGGCCTACGCCATCGTCGGCAGCCGCCATGCCGATGAGGTGGTGCAGGATGCCTGGTTCGCCGTGGTGCGCAACCTGGCAGGTTTTCAAGGCCGCGCCAGCCTCAAGACCTGGCTGCTGACCATCACCGCCAACACCGCCAAGACCCGACTCAAGCACAACCGCCGCGAGGTACTGCTCGACGACCTGGCTGCGCCGCATGGGACGGTCGGCGACGAGCGTTTCGCCGATGACGGTCACTGGCTGTTGGCGCCACATGCCTGGCATCAGGACAGCCCCGAAGCCCTGCTCACCGAGGACGAACTGCGCCAGTGCCTTGAACACACCCTGGCCAGCCTGTCCGAGTTGCAGGCCAGCGTGCTGGTGCTGCGTGAGCGTCAGGGGCTGGAGTTGGAGGCGATCTGTAATCTTCTCGACATCTCCCTCTCCAATGCCCGTGTGCTGCTGCACCGTGCACGCCTGAAAGTCTTCGCCACCCTGGAACATTTCGAGGAGACAGGCCAATGCTGACCTGCAAGGAACTGGTCGCTCACTCCAGCGATTATCTCGACGGCCAACTGACGCTGCGTCAACGTCTGGCCGTACGCGCCCACCTGGCCATGTGCGGCAACTGCCGGCGTTTCATCCGCCAGATGAAACTGACCCAGGCGGTGATCCGGCAGATGCCGGAGGAGGAGTTACCCGAACTCGACGCCCTGGCCGAGCGCCTGGCGCGGGATCGGCGTAATCAGGGGTGAGCGAGAGCGTTGTTGGTTTTTCGGATGTTTATTCCGGGTGCCGCGTTTTGTTGAAAGCTATGGCGTCGCCCACCCAGGTGGGCACTGCCGAGGGTGGATCGGGGCGCGTAGCCGACGCTTTTTCATCCACCGTTTGCGGTGGCTTTCCGGGCCACTTGCTAGCGCCCCGCCGCTAATTTACCGCTTTTAGAAAATTGTTCCTTAAGGCCAATTTTCAACTACAAATTACCACCTGACTGTATTGAAAGCGCTTTCATCTTTTTTGCCTTGCGCTTCAATATGGATGGTTTTTCGTAATAACCAAATCTTCGCTTGTGCCAGCGCCGATCTGTCTCGTGCTCTACCTTCTTCTTGAGCTTGCGTAATGCAACCTCAATTGACTCACCATCTTCTACGCTGATTGTCACTGTCATGTCTTGTGTTTAAGGACTGACGCCTGTCCATGTTTGGTCTCTAACGTGGTCTGTGCGGATTTTCGTACAGACTCTGCTAAGCGGCAATGCTTGAAAGGGGGGCAGATTTATTTTTAGGCTAGTGGCGCTGTGCCGTAAATAAATCTGTCCCCATTTTTTGCAAATTTCCCTTGAGGCATAACGCCCAGCTCAGTGGGCAATTGAAACGCAGCGTAAATTGGTCCGCTGCAGCTGCTTGTTAACCCTAGAATTCATCGCCATGCCCTGGCATTTTCTCTCCTGGAGGCCCTTCAGCAACATACATGGCTCTAATTTCTATTGGACAGCTAGCTCCATCAACTGGATAGGCCAATGGGGCTGTTCGTATAAACTTTGCGTACTGTAAAGTATTGTCGATCTTTGTTTTAGCTCCCCACTCTTTTGGGGAGCCCAGCAATGACTTCGTTCCTTTCTGAACCACCAAATTCCAGCGCCAATTGACTGTATATAGCTCCTTAACTTCACCACGTTTCATGGGGACAGGATACTTAACAAACAAACAATTCAAATAGCCCGCAAACTCGCGCGTGCCGTTAAATATATTTGGGAACGCTTTTGAAAGGTTGTCATGGATGGTTATGCCAGCCCATTCTTGTGCCATTTCTAGTTCATACGCTTGAGTGAGAGCCGTACCTACAAACACGCTATCCTCTAAATCAATGAACATATCTCCATAAGAAACACCGCCGCGCACAAGGAAGCCTTGAGCGATCATAGTCCTTGCTAGCTTATAGACGAAAATCAAAAGTTTAAGACAGCTTTCCTCAGTGTCATCGAATGAGGCGAGAATAATAGAGTCTGAGAAAACATAACTAATGCAATATTCATCGTCGCCATTCATTTCGGGAAAAATAGCAGGCTCTTTCGAAAAGTCGACATTTACAGAATATTTCTCTAGAGCATATCTAATGGCTTTCTTATATTTCTCGCCGAGTTCTAGAGCAGAGTGCTCTCCAATCATCTGCTTAAAGCCTAGAACATCAATGAACGCTACTGCTCGATTCATATTTCGAATCTCTGAGAGGGTTAACAGTGATTAGATAGTCTTCCGTACTAATCCAATAGCATGGAAGGTGGTATAACTCCGAAAAAATGGTAGCTTTAATTTAAGAGAAACTTAAAACTTTCAAAGACTTAGAGTGTGAAGCATGCGCCAGCGCGTATTCGCTTGACCTCCACATTTCACGCTTTCATTACTACTGGATAGGTATACACAAAGGCACTCGGAAGGTGCAAGTCACGCCAGAGAGTGTGCCGAAATCAACGGTCGACGCTGAGCTGCATCGCGTAGTGTGGATGGCGCTTTTTTCATTCACCGCTTTCGATTGCCGTTCGGGCTCCTAGCTATCAAAAGCCTCGCCGCTGAAGCGCCTCCCACGGCGCGGTGAATGTTCCTGTGCCTGTGGGAGGGGCTTTCGGCTCTGGCATCCTGCTTCGCTCTACCTCCTGCATCCATGCAGTCGTAGCCGCGACTGGTAGCGGGCAAAGCGCCCCCGGATTTCATCCGGGCTACGAAAAATTCCAACCTGCCCTGTAACGCCCGCATCTCTGCCTCGTCCATTGCTGCGAGGGCGCCAATCCGGCCCCGCATTCGAAACCGATGGAGAGATGCCATGAAACAACTCAATACCCTGACTGCCACCCTGGGCGCTGCGCTGCTGACTTCCGTGGCCTTCACTGCCCACGCCGCCAGCAACCCCTTCGCTGCGCAGGAGCTGGCCAGCGGCTACAGCCTGGCCGCTGCCGAGAAGGCGCAGGAAGGTTCCTGTGGCGAAGGCAAATGCGGTGGCGAGATGAAAGGCGACGCAGAGGGCAAGTGCGGCGAGGGCAAGTGTGGCGGCGAGAAGAAGGCCGACGCCGAGGGTAAATGCGGCGAAGGCAAGTGCGGCGGCGAGAAGAGCGAGTAAGGGCAAGGGGAGGACGGATCATGCACCTCGCACACCTCACCGGCGCCGGTCTCGGCCTGCGTCGCGGGCTGCTCGCCGAGCTGATCGGCGATGACGCCAGCGGCGCCGACTTTCTCGAAGTGGCGCCGGAGAACTGGATCGGTGTCGGGGGGCGGCTGGGCAAGCAGTTGCGCGCCCTGAGCGAGCGCCGGCCGTTGCTGTGCCATGGTCTGTCCCTCAACCTCGGCGGCTTCGCGCCGCTGAATCTGGAACTACTGCACGCCATCAAGGGCTTTCTCGACGAGCACGGCGTGCTGGCGTACAGCGAACATTTGTCGGCCTGCGCCGACGATGGCCAGCTATATGACCTGATGCCGCTACCGTTTTCCGAGGAATCGGTGGCGCGCATCGCCGAACGCGTGCGCATCGCGCAGGACGTGCTGGAGCGGCCGCTGATCATCGAGAACGTCTCGGCCTATGCGCGCCTGCCCGGTGAGCTGGACGAAGCGGATTTTGTTCGAGCGGTGCTGGAACGTGCCGACTGCCAGTTGTTGCTGGACGTCAACAACGTCTACGTCAACAGCCTGAACTTCGGCTTCGATGCCGAAGCCTACATCGCTGCGATGCCGAGTGAGCGCATCGCCTATCTGCATGTCGCCGGTCATTACGACCAGGCGGCAGACCTGAAGATCGACACCCACGGTGCGCCGGTGATCGACCCGGTGTGGGCACTGCTGAGCAGCGCCTACGCGCAGCATGGCGTGCGCCCGACGCTACTGGAGCGCGACTTCAACTTCCCGCCGCTGGCCGAGCTGTATGCCGAGCTGGCGCATATCCGCGGCCTGCAACAGGCCGTGCGACCGCTGAGCAGGTACGGCACATGAGCGGCGTTCAGCAACAGCGCGACTTCGCTGCACGTATTCGCCAGCCTGAGGCGCAGTCTTTGCTGCCGGGCATCACCGCCGAGCGTATGGCGGTCTACGAGGAGCTGTTTTTCAACAATGTCGCGAGCTTGGTGGGCGGCGCCTTTCCGGTGCTGCGCGGGGTTCTCGGCGTCGAGCGCTGGCAGGGGTTGCTGCGCGCGTTCTTCGCCGAGCATCGGGCGAGCACGCCGTACTTTCTCGAGATCAGTCAGGAGTTCATTGCCTGGCTGCAGCAGGGCTATCGCGCCGAGCCTGACGACCCTGCGTTCATGCTGGAGCTGGCCCATTACGAGTGGGTCGAGCTGGCGCTGGATGTCAGCGATGCGCAGTTGCCCGAGCGCGGCTGGTCGCCATTGGCCTGGCCGCTGGCCTATCGCTGGCCGGTGCAGAGGGTCGGTGCCGATCACTGCCCCACTCAGGCGCCAGACGAGCCGACCTGCCTGCTGGTCTGGCGTGATCGCCAAGATCAGGTGCGCTTCATGCAGCTGGCGCCGTTCGCCTATCAGCTGGCGTTGCGTCTGCAGGCCGGCGAGCCGCCTGGGCAGGCGCTACAGGCGCTGGCCACCGAGCACGGCCTGGCTGCCGACCAGCATTACTTCACCAACGCCCGCGCGCTGCTGGATGACTGGCAGGCGCGCGATATCTGGTTTCCCCATTCCGAGGACTGACCGCCATGACCGCTCTGCTCAATCGCTTCCAGGACGCGCTGGAGGCTACCCGGCGCCTGGATTTGCTCGGCCCGCTGCTGCTGCGCCTGTATCTGGTGCCGGTGTTCTGGATGGCCGGCACGCAGAAGCTCAAGGACATCGACGCCACTGCCGCCTGGTTCGGCAATCCGGATTGGGGGCTCGGCCTGCCGTTTCCCGAGCTGCTGGCCTGGGCGGCGGCGCTGACCGAGGCCGGTGGCGCCATTCTGCTGCTGTTCGGCCTGGCGGTGCGCTGGATCAGCATCCCGCTGATCGTCACCATGCTGGTGGCGATCTTCGCCGTGCACTGGCCCTATGGCTGGCAGGCGATTGCCGACCCGTCCGCGCCGTTTGCCAACGAGCGCGTGCTGGCGGCGGCGGAGAAACTCGAACGGGCGCGGGCGATTCTGCGTGAGCACGGCAATTACGACTGGCTGACCGCCAGCGGCAAGTTCGTGGTGCTGAACAATGGCATCGAGTTCGCCGCCACCTACCTGGTGATGCTGGTGGCGTTGTTCTTCAGCGGGGCAGGGCGCTGGTTGAGCATCGATTACTGGCTGGCGCGACGTTTCCGAACTCCGCGCTAAGCAGGCCACTGAAAAACTACCTGCGTTGGCAATACTGCGTTAAAAACGACCTCGCGTGCGAGCCCAGTCAAAATGCTCATTTACAGCACGTAAACCCGAGTGCGGGCCCAGTGCTTTTTTCGGTCGTTTTTGCGGGGCCGCCATCGGTATTGTCTTGCCTGCCTCGCCTACGTTTTTCAGCGGCCTGCTAACCCAGCGGATTGTCGCGGCGCCGGCTTTCGCGAAATTCGCCCGGCGTCTGCCCGGTCCAGCCCTTGAAGCTGCGGTGGAAGGAGCGCGCCTCGGTGAAGCCGAGGTAGCAGGCGATGTCCTGGATCGCCAGGTCGCTGCGCAGCAGGTAATGCTCGGCCAGCTCCTGGCGCAGCTCGTCGAGTATCTGCTGGTAGCTGGTGCCGGCCTGCTGCAGGTGGCGCTGCAGGGTGCGCACGGTCATGTCGAACTTCTCCGCCACCCGTTCCTTGCGCGGCAGGCCGTCCTTGAGCAGCAGGCGCAGGGCGTTCTTCACCCGTCGCGGCAGCGGCTCGTCCTCGTCCAGCCCGGCCATCAGCGCCAGCGCATGTTCCTCCAGGGTGCGCAGCAGGTTGGCATCGGCCTGGCGCAGCGGCACGCCGAGATAGTCCAGCGGCACCAGCAGGGCGTTGCAGGGTTGCTCGAACAGTACCGGGCAGCCGAACAGCGCCTGGTATTCCTCCAGCTCGGTGCCGGCCGGTTGCGCGTGCTCGAACCAGACTTCGCGCGGCGAATGCTCGGAGTCGGCGATCCAGCGTGCGTACAGCAGCCAGGAGGCGAGCACGTTCTCCACCATGTGCCGGCGCACCTGCGGCGCCTGATGGCGACAACTCCAGATCAGCCGCACGTGATCCTCGGCGGCTTCGAGACGGCTGGTGCCCATGTCGCCCACCAGTTTCTCGTACGGCACGATGCGGCCCATGGCCTCACCCAAGGTGGCGCAGTTCATGGCGATGTAACCGAGCACGCTCCACGAACCGGGCTGCACGAAACGTGCTGAGTGCAGGCCGAACAGCGGGTCGCCGGACACCTCCAGCAGATGCGCCAGCAGGCGTTCGTGCACCTCGCTGGGAATCCGCTTGCCGTTGTCGGCCAGATCCTGCGCCTGAACGCCGGCGGCCGCCAGCGCACGGTCGATATCCAGACCGAGCTGTTCGGCCTGGCGCAGGTACTTGAGCAGGGCGGGAACCGAGGTGTAGCCGAGGTTTTCCATGGATTCTTCTTGTTCTGCGAGGCCTGTCTTGATTGGCGATATGGCCTGTCCCGATTCGACAGTGACGGAAATCGGCGGCTGGCTAGTATAGGCAGCCATAAGTGCTGATCGGAATGGGGGATGCGATGCGACGCTGGAACGGATGGGGAGACGAAGCGACCGAGGTGGAACTGCCGGCCCATGGCGAGGCCTTTCTCGCCGAGCTGATCGGGCCGGGGCAGCGCCTGGCCGACGCCAGCCTGCAGGACGTGCTGGCGCGTGTGCCGGCCTCGCGTCTGGCCCCCAACCCGCTGATCTGCGTTGATGCCGAGGTGCGCGTGCGCCATGCCCGCGGTCAGAGCCTGCCGGACTGGCTGGCCATGCGCTCCGGCGAGTTCGGCCTGTTTCCCGATGGCGTCGCCTGCCCGGAAAGCGCCGAGCAGATCCGCGAGCTGCTGGTCTGGGCGCAGAAGCATGACGTCACCCTGATCCCCTATGGCGGCGGCACCTCGGTGGCCGGCCACATCAACCCGCAGGCCGGCCAGCGCCCGGTGCTGACCCTGTCGCTGGAGCGCATGACGCGCCTGCTGGATATCGACGAGGACAGCCTGATCGCCACCTTCGGCCCTGGCGCCAACGGCCCGCAGGTGGAAAGCCAGCTGCGTGCGCGCGGCTATACGCTGGGCCACTTCCCGCAATCCTGGGAACTGTCGACCCTCGGCGGCTGGGTCGCCAGCCGCTCCAGCGGTCAGCAGTCGCTGCGCTACGGGCGCATCGAGCAACTGTTCGCCGGCGGCAAGCTGGAAACCTTCGCCGGCACTCTGGAGATTCCCACCTTCCCGGCGTCGGCCGCCGGCCCCGATCTGCGCGAGCTGGTGCTGGGTTCGGAAGGGCGCTTCGGGGTGATCTCCGAGGTGCGCGTGCGCATCAGTCGCCTGGCCGAGCAGGAGCGCTTCTATGCGGTATTCCTGCCCAACTGGCAACAGGCGCTGAGCGCCATTCGCAGTCTGGCTCAGGCGCGTGTGCCGCTGTCCATGCTGCGCCTGTCCAACGCCATCGAAACCCGTACCCAGCTGGCCCTGGCCGGCCACCCGCAGCAGATCGCGCTGCTGGAGAAGTACCTGGCGCTGCGCGGCGCCCGTGACGAGAAATGCATGCTGACCTTCGGCGTCACCGGCAGCCGGGTGCAGAACGCCGCCTCGCTGAAACAGGCGCGGCGCCTGCTGAAAGGTTTTGGCGGCGTGTTCACCGGCACCCTGCTGGGCAAGAAATGGGAGCACAACCGCTTCCGCTTCCCTTATCTGCGCCACGGCCTGTGGGAGCGCGGCTACCTGGTGGACACCCTGGAAACCGCCACCGACTGGTCCAACGTCGACAACCTGTTGAACAAGGTCGAGGCCAGCCTGCGTGACGAGCTGGCCGGCGAGGGCGAGCGGGTACACGTGTTTACCCACCTGTCGCACGTCTACGGCGAGGGTTCGAGCATCTACACCACCTACGTGTTCCGCCCCGGCAGCGACTACGCCACCGCCATGGCGCGCTGGCAGCGGCTCAAGACAGCGGCCAGCCGCACCATCGCCGAGAATCGCGGCACCATCAGCCATCAGCACGGCGTCGGTCGCGACCACGCGCCTTATCTGGCGGCAGAGAAGGGCGAGCTGGGCATGGCCACGCTGCGCAGCCTGGCCACGCATTTCGACCCGGAGCAGCGCCTGGCTCCGGGCGTGCTGTTGCAGGACTGAGCATGGAACTGTGGAACGCCCGCTGGCGCGAGCGTGCGCTGCCCGAGCTGGCCGCGCATGACTGGGACTTGCTGGTGATCGGCGGCGGCATCTGCGGCGCCGGCATCCTGCGGGAGGCGGCGCGACGCGGCTGGCGCTGCCTGCTGCTGGAGCAGCGCGACTTTGCCTGGGGTACCTCCAGTCGCTCGTCGAAGATGGTCCACGGTGGCCTACGCTACGTCGCCAAGGGCCAGCTGGGGCTGACTCGCGACTCGGTGCGCGAGCGCCAGCGCCTGCTCGGTGAGGCGCCGGGGCTGGTGGAGCCGCTGAGTTTCGTCATGCCGCATTACCGCGGCGGCTTCCCTGGGCCCAAGGTATTCGGCGGCCTGCTGAGCCTGTACGACGCCCTGGCCGGCAAGCGCAACCATCTGTTCTACCCGCTGCAGCAGCTGCGTTACCTGGCGCCGGGCATTAGTGAAGATGGTCTGCTCGGTGGCACGCGCTTCTTCGACGCGGTGACCGACGATGCCCGCCTGGTGCAGCGCGTGCTGGGCGAAGCGCGCGCCGAAGGTGCAGAGGCGCTCAATGGCATGCGCGTGGTCGAGCTGCTGCGCGAGGCAGGGCAGGTGGTCGGCGTGCTGGCCGAGGATATCGAGACGGGCAACCGCTACCGCCTGCGCAGCCGCGCCGTGGCCCAGGCCACCGGCGCCTGGGCCGATCGCCTGCGCCAGCCCGGCAATGGCCGCATCCGCCCGCTGCGCGGCAGCCACCTGCTGCTGCCGGGCTGGCGCCTGCCGGTGGCGCATGCCTTCAGCTTTATGCATGCGGCCGATGGCCGGCCGGTATTCGTCTTCCCCTGGGAGGGCGCGACGGTGATCGGCACCACCGATCTGGATCATGCGGACGATCTGGACACCGAGGCGGTGATCAGTAACGAGGAGGTCGACTATCTGCTGGCCGCCTGTGCCCAGCAATTTCCGTGCGCCGAAGTGACACGCGGCGATGTGCTGTCGACCTGGGCCGGCGTGCGCCCGGTGGTGGGCGATGGCAGCGCCGGGCTGAAACCCTCGGACGAGAAGCGCGAACACGCGCTATGGATCGAGCCGTGCAGCGTGACCCTGGCCGGCGGCAAGCTGACCACTTTTCGCCTGCTGGCGCTGGAGGTACTGCGCGCCTGTGCGGGCTTCGTCGGCAAAGCGGTGGACGATCAGGGCGGCGCGGTCTTCGCTTCGAGTACGCCGACGCCGATGCCGGCATTGAACCCGGCGCAGCAACGCCGTCTGGCCGGCCGCCATGGCCGCCAGCTGGGCGAGGTATTGCGCCTGATCGACGAGGTGGGCGGCGATTGCGTCGCGGGTACGAACACCCTGTGGGCCGAACTGGCCTGGGCCGCCGAGGGCGAGCT